>JALSHN010000362.1 GCA_026982215.1 Gammaproteobacteria bacterium | reverse complement strand
CAATGGGGCCGCTGATGCCGGCGCTGCCTACATCTTCGTAAACACGGGACAGACATGGGTATCAGAGGCCTATATCAAGGCCAGCAATACCGATGTCGGGGACCGGTTTGGGGATGTGCTGGCCTTGTCTGCGGATGGGGGGACCCTGGCTGTTGGAGCCTGGAATGAGGATAGCCGGGCACAAGGTCTGAATGGTATCCAGAACAATAATTCCTCGACATTCAGCGGAGCGGTGTATGTTTATGTGCGCGACCAGGGTACTTGGACGCAATCGGCATATGTCAAGGCGTCGAATTCGGTTGGGGGACATGCATTTGGAAGGGCTGTTGACCTCTCGGGGGATGGTAACGTGTTGGTCGTTGGCGCAGAGGGCGAGTCGAATGGGGCAACGGGTGTAAACGGAAACCAGACCGGTTCTTTCTCTTCCAATTCAGGCGCCGCTTATCTCTATTGAATGGTTCTGTTTCCATGGTTTGCGCTATTAACCTTGATTAATAACATTTTTATGGGTGAATTGTGACGCCGTTTCAACCAGACACGGGATGAATTATTTTGTTCAATCAACAAAATCCAAATCCCAGCTGCCTGATAGATTCACGGATCCCATTACCTTCAGACTCATTCCCGAAGTGGGTAAGTGAGCTGACCTTGTTTCAGGGAAACCAGCCAGGGCTCCCGAATCCTGGCTGGTAATCATCGGCGAGTTCGTTATGGCTGGTTCATACCCAAGGCACGATCCCTTGATGGAAGGACTTTTCGTGGGTGTTTGTTAAACTGTCCCCATGGATAGGGTGGAACTGGCGATCTTCGAGCGCCGGGTGGCGGCCGTCTGTGAGGAGATGGGCGCAGTGCTGGCGCGGGCGGCTTTTTCTCCCAACATCAAGGACCGGCTCGATTATTCTTGTGCGGTGTTCGACGCCTCCGGTCGCCTGGTGAGTCAGGCGGCTCATATCCCGGTGCATCTGGGGAGCATGGCCCATGCCATGCGCGAGGTGGTGGCCGAGGAGAGCTGGCGGCCGGGTGATGTGATGGTCTTCAACGATCCCTACCTGGGGGGGACGCATCTTCCGGACGTGACGCTGGTCTCGCCGGTGTTCGTTGCCGGCTCCCGGGTGGGGTTCGTAGCCAGCCGAGCGCACCATGCCGACATCGGTGCCAAGGTGCCGGGGTCCATGCCGTTGGCGCGCCGCCTGGACGAGGAGGGGGTGATCATCCCGCCGGGGATGCTGGTGCGAGGCGGCGTGCTCGATGAGGCCATGTGGCAGGAGATCATGGCCGAACTGGGCGATCCCGAGATGGCGGCGGGTGATTTCCAGGCCCAGTTGGCCGCCAATCGGGTGGGCGTGGAGCGTTTGATCGAGGTGGTGGAGGCCCTGGGGGCGAGCCGCTACCTGGAGGCGGTGGCGGCCCTGGATGGCTACGGTGAGCGTCTGGCCCGCCACGCCGTGGATCGGATCCCCGATGGTCGTTACCGCTTCACCGATCACCTGGACGACGATGGTTTCGGCCAGCAGGACATCCCCATCACGGTGACCCTCGCCATCGAGGGAGATCGGGCGATGGTGGATTTCACCGGCACCGCCGCTCAGGTGGAGGGGAATCTCAATTGCCCGCTCTCAGTGACTGCAGCGGCGGTGTTCTACGTCTTCCGTAGCCTGATGCCGCCACAGACCCCGGCCTGTGACGGCACGTTCCGCCCCATCGAGTTGCACGCTCCCCCAGGCTGTCTGGTGAACGCCCGCCGACCCGCGGCCTGTGGCGCCGGTAACGTGGAGACCAGCATGCGCATCGTCGATGCCCTATTGGGCGCCCTGGCCCAGGCCCTGCCCGAGGAGATCCCCGCCGCTTCTCAGGGCACCATGAACAATGTGGCCATGGGCGGTGTGCATGAAGGACGTGCCTGGAGCTATTACGAGACGCTGGGTGGAGGCGCCGGCGCCGGGCCGCACCGCCACGGCGCCAGCGCCATCCACACCCACATGACCAATACCCTCAACACCCCCATCGAGTCTTTGGAGTTGCACTATCCCCTGCGGGTGCTGCGCTATCAGATCCGCCGGGGCTCGGGGGGGCTTGGACGCCATCGCGGCGGTGACGGCCTGATTCGTGAGTACCAATTCCTCGCCCCCGCGGAGGTGACCCTCATCGGTGAGCGCCGTCGGCGTGGTCCCTGGGGGTTGCGGGGGGGGGAGCCGGGGCGAGCCGGCGAGGGCCTGCTCAATGGTGACCCCTTGCCCGGCAAGAGGTGTTTCCAGGCCGCCCCCGGTGATCGCCTCACCCTCCACACCCCCGGTGGTGGCGGCTGGGGTGAGCCCTATCCCGTGGAGTGAATCATGTGTGGTATCTGTGGTGAATTGCGCCTGGACGGGCGGGAGGCGCGGCTGGAGGTCATCGCCGCCATGTTGCCCCGCTTGGAACGTCGCGGCCCCGATCACGGCGGCAGTCACCTCGATGGCCCGGTGGCTCTGGGGCATCGGCGGCTGGCGATCATCGACCTCTCCGAGCGAGCCAATCAACCCATGGTGGACCCGGATCTGGGGCTCACCCTGGTATTCAACGGCGCCATCTACAACTACCGTGAGCTGCGCGAGGAGCTCAGGGAACTGGGCTATCGCTTCTTCACCGATGGCGACAGCGAGGTGATCCTCAAGGCCTATCATGCCTGGGGGGAAGGGTGTGTGGAGCGGCTCCACGGCATGTTTGCCTTCGCCATCTGGCATGCCCACCGCAAGACCCTGTTCCTGGCCCGTGACCGCTTGGGGATCAAACCGCTCTACTACAGCCTGGACGGCCGCCGGTTGTTGTTCGCCTCCAACACCCAGGCCCTCTTGGCCACGCGGGAGGTGGACACCACCCTCGATACCGAGGCGCTGCATTTCCAGTTCACCCTGCACGGGGTGGTGCCGGCGCCGCGCACGGTGTTGCGGGGGATTCGCAAATTGCCACCTGCCCATTGCGTCACCCTGAATCTGCGGGGGCATTGGGCCGAGCGGCGTTATTGGTCCCTGCCCCAGGTGGGTTGGGATCGGGACACCCCGGCCGATGAGTGGCCGGAGCGTATCGAGGCGGCGTTGCGGGAGGCGGTACGCCGCCGTCTGGAGGTGGCCGACGTGCCGGTGGGGGTGTTGCTCTCCGGGGGGGTGGACTCCAGTCTGCTGGTGGCCCTGTTGGCCCAAGAGGGGGTGAGCGATCTACATACCTATTCCATCGGTTTCGAGGATGTGGGCAGCGAGCGGGGCAGCGAATTCGAGTATTCCGATCGTGTGGTGGCCCGCTATCCCACCCTGCACCGCAAGTTCTCCATCCCCAACGCCGAGGTTCTGCCCCGTCTGCCCGAGGCAGTGGACGCCATGGCCGAGCCGATGTTCGGTCAGGACGCGGTGGCCTTCTATCTGCTCGCCGAACGAGTCTCCCAGGAAATCAAGGTGGTGCAGAGCGGACAGGGGGCCGACGAGGTGTTCGCCGGTTATTTCTGGTACCCGCGCATGGCCGCGGAACGCCAGGGGGAGCCGGTGGACCGTTTCGCTCGCCACTATTTCGATCGCGATCATGCGGAGTATTTGCAGATGATCGCCCCGGCGTATCAGGTGGGTGATGTCACCCGCGGCTACATCGCCCGGCGCTTGGCCGAGCCCGGTGCGGCGGGGTTTCTCGATCAGGTGTTGCGCCTGGACGTGACCACCCTGGTGGTGGACGACCCGGTGAAACGGGTGGACAACATGACCATGGCCTGGGGCCTGGAGGCCCGGGTACCCTTCCTGGATCATCGCTTGGTGGAGGAGGCCATGGCCATGCCAGCCGAGCTCAAGCTGGCCCAGGAGGGCAAGGCGCCGCTGAAGACCATCGCCCGTAAATACCTTCCCGCCGAGATCATCGACCGCCCCAAGGGTTACTTCCCCATGCCGGCGCTGAAGTATGTCCGCGGGGCCTTCCTGGACTTCATGCGCGAGGTGCTGGAATCACCGGCGGCGCGGGCCCGTGGGCTCTACAACCCCGATTACCTCGCGCGGCTGTTGGCGGAACCCGAGCGCCACCACACCCGTCTCCAGGGCAGTAAGCTGTGGCATCTGGCGGTGTTCGAGTTCTGGTTGCAGCGCCATGTGGATGCCCTGGCGCCCTAGATTCCTGAGTGATATTATCGGTCTTTTGGTGACTAGCGACGACGGAGGCATTCATGGACCTGCTGGAGACCTTGAAACAACAGATCCGGGACAACCCGGTGATCATCTACATGAAGGGCACGCCCGAGCTGCCCATGTGCGGTTTCTCCCAACGTGCCGCCCAGGCGATGATGGATACCGGGGTGGAGTTCGCCTATGTGAACGTGCTGCAGAATCCGCGCATCATGGAGGAGCTGCCCAAGGTGGCCGACTGGCCGACCTTCCCGCAGATCTACATCGACGGCGAGTTGGTGGGTGGCTGTGACATCGTGCTGGAGCTCCACGCCCAGGGCGAGCTCAAGCCGATGATGGAGCAGGCGGTGGCCAAGGCCAAAGAGGCCAAGGAAAAGGAACAGGCCGGCGACGACGCCTCGTCTTCCTGAACATCCGGGGCGGTGTTGCCCCGGTTTTCCCCTCTCGACAGCATTCTTTTCGCCCCGTAAGCTCGCCCCCAGTCCAGGGAGCGCGAGGCATTCATGACCGTTCATTTCATCGGTGCCGGGCCGGGGGATCCCGAGCTGATCACCGTCAAGGGTTTGAAGTGCCTGCAGCAGGCGCCGGTGGTGATCTATGCCGGTTCCCTGGTGCCCGAGGCCATCGTCGCCCAGGCCCGGCCGGAGGCCGAGCTGCACGACAGCGCCCGCCTGACCTTGGACGAGATCGTTGCCTTGTGTACCGAGGCCCATGAGCGGGGGCTGGATGTGGCCCGGCTGCATTCGGGTGATCCGGCGCTCTACGGCGCCATCGGCGAGCAGATGCGTCGGCTGGAGGCCTTGAACATCCCCTATGAGGTGATCCCCGGGGTCAATGCCTTCAGTGCCTGCGCCGCCCACCTGCGCCGCGAGTTGACCCTCGCCGGGGTGTCGCAGACGGTGATCCTCACCCGTTATGCCGGCAAGACGCCCATGCCTGCGGGGGAATCGCTGGCGGAACTGGCGCGGCATCGGGCCACCTTGGCAATCCATCTGGCGGTGAACCGGATCCACAAGGTGGTGGCCGATCTCGTGCCCCACTATGGCCCCGAGTGTCCGGTGGCGGTGGTGCATCGGGTGGGGTGGCCGGATGCCGGTCATGTCTCGGGGACACTGGAGAACATCGTCGAGCGGGTGCGCGAGCAGGGTTACAAGCGTACCGCCCTGATTCTGGTGGGTGAGGTGCTCGATCCCGCTGAATTCGCCGACTCCCACCTCTACCGGGCCGACCAGGCCCACATCTTCCGGCCCCGTCATGGAGGGAGGCGACGGGGCCGATGACGCGGTGGGGGGTGCTGGCGCTGCTGGGCTGGTTGGCTCTGCCGGTGTGGGCGGGGGATCCGGCCTGGCCTGCGGTGCGCCTGACGATGGTGCTGGCCGATCCCCCGGGGCGGGACGATGCCGAGTTCATCGTGATCGAGGGGCCGCCGGGGGTCTCTCTGGACGGGCTGGCGCTGGTGGTGGTGGAGAGCGACCGCGGTCGCGATCAGGGGCGTGTCGATCGCCGCTTCCTGTTTCGGAGCTTCCATCGCATCGGCGAGGATGGCCGTTTCCTCCTGGGCCCATGCCGTGGGTTGGCCAAGCGGTTTCAGGCCGCGCCCGATCAGGATCTGCCGGCCAATTATCTGGAGAACTCCAGCCTCACTCTGGCCCTGATTCCGGCCGAGGCCCTGGAAGGAGGAGATCCGCTCGCTGCCGAGGCGCTCGATGCCGTGGCTCTGCTGGATGGGCGCGGCGATCGGGCCTTTTTCGCTGCCCCAGTGGTGGGGCCGCCGTGGAGTGGCGCGGCACGGCGGACCGATGACGGCTGGGAGGCGGTGGCGCCGGGGAAACTGCGCCCGCCCAAGGGCAGCGGTGTCGGTTGCCGACCCCGTCCGGCCACCATCCCCGAGGTGCAGGGCCGGGGACCGCGTTCGCCCTACGAGGGCGAGCGGGTGGTGGTGGAGGGCGTGGTGACCGCCGTGGCCCGGGGCAACCGCCGGGTGTGGCTGCAGGATCCCGAGGGTGACGGCGACCGCTGGACCTCCGATGCGGTGGTGGTGTACGACGCCCGCGGCTGGCCCTTCGATCCCCGGCCGGGCGATACCCTGCGGGTGGCGGGCAAGGTGGTGGAGTTCGCCCGGCGCAAGGAATTGCCATTGACCCAACTGACCGCGCTGGAACGGGTGGAACGCTTGGCTGAGGGAACGCCCTTGCCTCCGGCGGTGCCGTTGTCCCGGTTACCGGGGGTGTTGCTCAGCAGTGCCATCCGCCGCTGGGAGGCCCTGGAGGGGATGCGGGTGCGCTTGGATGCGGCGGTGGTGGTGGGACCCAGCAGCCGTTACGGTGATGTGGTGGTGGTGCGCGAGGCGCGCCTGCGCCGTTGTCGCCGTCTCGGCGGCGGGGGCGATCCCGCGCGTTGTTCCGGGCTGGTGTGGGACGATCGTCTCGGGGTGCATCTGTTGTTGCGCCCTTATCGCGGTGGGCGGGTGGATTACAACCCCGAGCGCATCGTGGTGGACGACGATCTCGTCCGCCTGCCCCTGTTGCGTCCGGGCGATCGGCTCAGGGAGATCGAAGGGGTGGTGGACTACGGTTTTGGGAGCTACCGGATCCTGGCCCAGCGTTTCCAGGCTCAGACCCGGCCGCTGCCCGAGGCCCCGGTGGATCCCCTGCCGCCGCTGGCTCCGGATCGTTTGCGCGTGGCCACTTTCAATCTGAAAAACCTGTTCGACAGCGAGGACGATCCCGCCACGCGGGATGAACGCAGTACCCTGGGGCCACGGCAACTGAGCCGCAAGTTGGACAAGCTGGCGCGGGTGATCGTCACCGAGCTGGCTGGACCGAGTGTGGTGGTGGTCCAGGAGTTGGAGAACCAGGCAGTGGGGCGGACACTGGCGCAGCGGGTCTCCCAGCTCGCCGGGCGTTCATATCGTTTGGATTCCTTGGATGCCGGCGATCGTCGCGGGATCGAGGTGGGGGTGTTGTGGGATCCCGCCCGTGTGGAACTGGAGGAATTGTTCCTGCTCGATCGGGAACGAGCCGGCCGCAAGGTGCCGGGACGGCCGCCGTTGGTGGCCCGTTTCCGCTGGGGGGAAAGCCGCCTCACCGTGGTGGGGGTGCACTTGGTGAGCCGCCTGGGGGACGACCCGTTGTTCGGCGCCCGGCAGCCGCCGCGGCGGGCCAGCGAAAAACGCCGCCATGCCCAGGCCCGGGCCTTGCGGGCCTTCGTGGAGCGGGAGTTGGCTCGTGATCCCCGCGCCGCCCTGGTGGTGGCCGGTGATTTCAACGACTTTCCCTTTCCCGAACCGGGCGAGGGAGTGGATCCGGTGACCCGGGTGGCCGGGGAGAGACCGCCTCGATTGGAGAATGTGGTGCTGCGCATCCCGCCGCCGCGGCGCTACAGCTATATCCATCGGGGCAACGCTCAGTTGATCGACCATTTGCTACTGTCGCCGGCCTTGGTGCCTTGCGTCAGGGGGGTGTATGTCGCCCATGTCAACGCCGATTATCCCGAGGCGCTGGCCAAGCGGCGCGACACTCCCCTGCGGGCCTCGGACCACGATCCTTTGGCGGTGGATCTGGAGCTTGCCTGCCTGGCGCGGGACTAGGCCGTTGCCTTGACGTTCACAGTGGGCGCTCGATGGTGAAGGCACCACGGATGTCGCCGGGACGGAAGCCGGTGGCCTGGTCGTGGGGGTAGAGCGCTTCCAGGCGGGCCTTGATCTCGGGGGCGATATCGGTGCCGTGGCAGCGGGTGCAGACCTCGGCGGTGGGGATGGCCTTCATGTAGCGGAAGACCCGGCGATCGCCCTGGGTGACGATTTCATAATGTTCCAGTTTCTTGGCCGGGGTGCCGGCGGCGTGTTGCTGTTCGAAGCGTTCGAGGACGGCCTTCTCCCAGGCATCCGGGGCGTTGTCGGGATTGCGCAGTTTGAGGCTGGTCCGGCCGACCCGGTAGCCCTGTTGCTCGGAGACCTCCTGGGCGATCCCCGGGGCGGCCAGGTTACAGGCCTCGATGGCCTTCACCGGCCCACCAGAGCGCATGGCGCTCTGCAGGGTGGACTTGAGCCGTTGCATGAAGGCCTTGACGGCCTCGCGGCTCTCGGCAGCGAGCTGCTCTTCACTCGGGGCGGCGCTGACGGTCGTTGTGGTGAGAAGAAAGACGAGGGCGGCGGTCAGGCTGTGTCGGGGCATCTTCGGTCTCCTCACGAAATGGTGGGCCAGTGAGCCGCGAGTCATGCTACGGCATTTTGGCCGCGGCGAACACTGTGTCACAACCCCAACAAGGCATCGAGGTGTGCCCAGTTCAGATGGCGTTCCACAGCATCGGCCAGGCAGTCGATGGCCGACTCGCGCAGTTGGTCCACGTCCACGCGCCGGGGGCGGCGCAGGCCGCTCCAGGCGAGCAGTGCCGCCAGGGCGTCGGGATGGTCGAACAGGCCGTGGCAATAACTGGCCAGCAGCCGTCCTTCGGGATCGAGCGCGCCGTCGGGGCGGCCGTCGAGGGTGGCGGCGGGATGGGCCAAGGCCGGGCCGCGGCTCTCACCGGCGTGGATTTCGTAGCCGCACAGCGGCGGTTCGCCTTCCAGGTGCAGCCGGCCTTGCACCCGCCGCAGGGTCTTCTCGCTCGCCAGAGTGGTTTCGAGGTCCAGCCAGCCGAGGCCGGGGCTGGAGCCGGGGGGGCCTTCCACGCCGTGGGGATCGTGGATGGCACGCCCCAGCATTTGCAGTCCGCCGCAGATGCCGATCACCCGGCCGCCGAAGCGCAGGTGACGGGCCAGGTCCTTGTCCCAGCCCTGCTCACGGAGGAAGGCCAGGTCGGCGCGGACGTTCTTGCTGCCGGGGAGGATGATCAGGTCCGCGGGGGGCAGGGGGACGTCGGGACGGCTCAGCTCCAGGTACACCTGGGGGTGCAGCCTCAGGGGATCGAGGTCGGTGTGGTTGGCCATGCGCGGCAAGCGGATCACCACCACGCGCAATTCGCCCCCTCGGGCGGCCGATCGTTCCAGGGCCAGGCTGTCCTCCGCTTCCAGCGGCAGATCACCCAGGTGGGGCAGCACGCCGAGCATGGGGACGCCGTGGTGTTTTTCGAGCCAGCGCAGACCGGATTCCAGCAGGCTGGGATCACCGCGGAAGCGGTTGATCACCAACCCTTGTACCCGGGGGCGGTCTTCCGGCTCTAGTAACGCCAGGGTGCCGTGGAGCTGGGCGAACACCCCGCCGCGTTCGATGTCGCCCACCAGGATCACCGGCAGGTCGGCGGCGCGGGCGAATCCCATGTTGGCCAGGTCGTGGTCGCGCAGGTTGATTTCCGCCGGACTCCCGGCGCCTTCCACCAGCACGACCTCGAAACGCGCCGCCAGGCGACGGTAACTCTCCAGCACCGGCGCCATGAAATGGGCCTTGGCGGCGTGGTAGCCGCGGGCGTCCAGTTGCGCCACCGGCCGGCCGTGGACAATCACTTGGCTGGCGGTGGTGGAGGTGGGTTTGAGGAGTACGGGGTTCATGTCCACCGTGGGCTCCAAGCCGCAGGCCCGGGCCTGGACCGCCTGGGCACGGCCAATCTCGCCCCCGTCGGCGGTCACTGCGCTGTTCAGTGCCATGTTCTGGGGTTTGAACGGGGCCACGGTTATCCCGCGGCGATGCAGCGCCCGGCACAGCCCGGTGACCAGCGCACTCTTGCCGGCGTCGGAGGTGGTACCTTGGATCATCAGGCCGGGCATGGCGCAAGCTCGCGTTGAAACGGGGGAGCAATTATACGGTGGTGCCGGTCGGCGTTGCGGGTGGCCAAGGTGGGCCCTTCGACTCGTTTTGCCATCGTGCCCGGTTGGCAAGTGGTAACGGTGACTCCCGGCCAGACGGTGGATCAGGCCCTGGTAGCCCTGGGTGGGCGTAGTGTCACCAGCGGCTGTCGGGCCCCATCCAGGTGGTGTCCAGCCGTTCCTCGTCTGACCGGTGGTTGATCGCGGTCAGCAGTTCATTCACCGTGTGGATCGGTTCACCGCCCACCGGGGTGGGGCGGGCCAAGAGGAACACCGGGATGCCCGCCTCGCGGGCGGCCTGGAGTTTGGCGGCCACCGCTGCTCCGCCGCTGTGTTTGCTCACCATCACCTGGGGCCGGATACGGCGCAACAGGGCGCGTTCGGCCTCCACGGTGAAGGGGCCGCGGCCGTCCACGGGGTGAGCACCCCTCGGCAGGGGCCGGGGATGGTGAAGGGCGCGGATGAACCACTGTTGGTCGTTGTGGCGATGTTCCAACCAGGCATAGGCCGAGGCACCCACGGTGAACAGAATACGCCGATACTCGGCCAGCCCGGCGAGCAGCATGGCCGGCTCGGGAAATTCCCGCCAACGATCACCGGGGGCGGGCCGCCAAGGGGGGCGATGCCAGCGCCACAGGGGCAGGGCGCAGCGTCTTGCT
>JALSHN010000361.1 GCA_026982215.1 Gammaproteobacteria bacterium | reverse complement strand
CCCTTTTTTCGTTGGGGGGTCAGCGGTTTTCCTGGCGCGACACCAGCCGCAGAGCGGCGTCCAGCCAGGAGGTGGGGAGGGCGCGTTTCAGGGTGGCGAACAGCCAGGTGGGCCAGGTGACGTAGTAGCGGGCGCGGGGCCGGGGGGCCTCCAGGGCGTGGATGAGTTTGGCGGCCACCGCCTCGGGGCCGAGGGTACCGGGGGCGGCGGGGCCGGGTTTTTCCAGCCGGGCCAGCAGGCCGCGATAGGTCGTCCGATGGGGGCTGTGCTCGGCGTTGATGTAGCGACGGAAGGCGGCCAGGGCGTGCTCGCGGAAGCGGCTCTCGATGGGGCCGGGTTCGATGAGGCTGATGTGGATGCCGCTGCCGTGCAATTCCAGCCTCTGGGTGTCGGCCAGGGCCTCCAGGGCGTGTTTGCTGGCGTTGTAGGCGCCGCGGAAGGGTAGGCTCACCAGCCCCAGCACCGAGCTGTTGTGGACGATGCGGCCGTGGCCCTGGGCACGCATCACCGGGATCACCTGATTGGTGAGTTCCTGGGTGCCGAAGACGTTGACCTCGAACTGGGCCCGCAGCACGTCCCGTTCCAGGTCCTCCACCGCGCCCGGTTGACCGTAGGCGCCGTTGTTGAATAGGGCATCCAGCCGCCCGCCGGTGGCCGCGGTGATCTCGGCCACTGCAGCCTCGATACTGGCGGGGCAGGCCAGGTCCAGGTGAACCGCCTCCAGCCCTTCGGAGCGCAGCCGTGCGAGGTCCTCGGGGCGGCGGGCGGTGGCGAACACCCGCCAGCCGCGGCGTTTCATGACCTGGGCGCAGTGGCGGCCGATGCCGGAGCTGGCACCGGTGACGAGCAGGATCCGTTCCATGGGCGGCCATGCTAGCAGGGTGGTGGCCAGGTGTCATGAAATGTCGCCGATGGCCGACAAGGGGGTGTGCATCGTCTTCGGGGGATCCATGCCGCGTTTGTCGTTCCTTGCCCTGTTGGTGTCCTTGCTCGCTGGCTGTTTCCATCAGGCCGATGAGGCTCGGGTTTCTGATACGGGGTATTTTCGCCCTGCATTGGGAGACCGCTTCGCCATTCAACTGTTGGTGGATGAGGCCAATCCGCTGCGGGACGGTTTGCAGGTGGATGTGATGGAGTTGGATCTGTTCGACACCCCGGCCTCGGTGATCGCGGATCTCCAGGCGCGGGGGGTGCGGGTGGCGTGTTATTTCTCCGCCGGCAGTTGGGAGGAATGGCGTGCCGATGCCGCGGAGTTCCCCGATGCCATCATCGGCAACAGCTACGACGGCTGGCCGGGTGAGCGCTGGCTGGACATCCGTGCTGCGGCGTTGCGCCCCCTCCTGGAGGCGCGCCTGGATCTGGCGCGGGACAAGGGGTGCGATGGGGTGGATCCGGACAATGTCAACGGTTATTCGGTGGATACGGGCTTCGAGATCAGCGCCGAGGATCAGTTGATCTTCAATCGTTGGTTGGCCGAGGCGGCCCACGAGCGCGGTCTGTTCGTC
>JALSHN010000360.1 GCA_026982215.1 Gammaproteobacteria bacterium | reverse complement strand
GCTTGCGTCTGCCGGGGCCGGTGTGGCGGCTGTTGCAGGATGTGCAGCAGGGGGCGCGGGAGGCGGCGATGTTGCCGGTGGCGCGTTGGTTGGAGGAGGGGGAGGAGGCGCAGGTCACGCCCCTCTCGCGTCGTCGTGATGTTTGAGGTCGGGGCGCGGCTTTTTGATGCCGTGCCACAGCCAGCGGCCGGCGTGCTTGATGTCGACGCCAACGGCGAAGAAGGCGGGGATGGTGATCAGGGTGATGACGGTGGCGAAGGCGAGGCCGGAGGCCAGGGCCAGGGCCATGGGGGCGACGAAGGGGTCGTAGCCGCCCCAGCCGTAGGCGGTGGGGAGCAGGCCGACCACGGTGGTGATGGCGGTGAGCAGCACCGCGCGCAGCCGCCGGCGCCCGGCGAGCATCAGGGCCTCCAGGGGGGGCATGCCGTCTTGGATGGCGCGTTGGACGAAGACCAGCAGTACCAGGGCGCTGTTGACCACCACGCCGGTGAGAGCGATGAGACCGAGCATGGCGAGGAAGGACAGGGGGGTGTGCTGCCAGAAGAGGTCGTGGAGGTAGAAGCTGACGACGATGCCGATGGTGCCGAAGGGGATGGCCAGCATGACGATGAAGGGGTAGCTGAGGTTGTTGAACTGCACCGCGAGGATGAAAAAGATGGCCATGAGGGCGAAGAGGAAGGAGAAGGCCAGGTCGCGCACCGATTCCTGGTTCTTTTCCTCTTCGCCGCCGTAGCTCACCCGCACCTTGCCGGCGAGATCGCCCAGCCATTCGGTCTCGTTGTCGCGCACCAGGGCGTTGAGGCGGGCGGAGGTGATGCGCTGGGCGTCGATGTTGGCGGTGACGTTGATCACCCGGAAGCCTTCCTGGTGACGGATGGTGGTGTAGCCGGGTTCTTCCACCACCCGGGCGATCTTGGCCAGGGGGACCAGGGCGCCGCGTTCGTTGGGGATCTCCAGCTCGTCCAGTACCCGGCTCTGGTCGCCCTCGGGTTTGGGTAGGGTGACCACCACGTCGATCTCTTCGCTGCCGCGGCGGATGTGGGTGACGGTGAGTCCGTCCACCGCGGCGCGCACGTGGCTGGCGACGGTGGTCAGGTCCACCCGGGCATAGGCGGCCAGGGCACGGTCGAGGATGACGTGGAGTTCGGGGTCGCCGGGGACCATGCCGCTTTCGATGGAGACCACGCCGTCGATGGTGCGCAGGTAGTCCATCAGCCGGTGGGCGCCGGCCTCGGCGTCTTTGGGGTCGTCGGCGGAGAGGTGGGCCTCCAGCGGACGGCCGGTTGGAGGGCCGGGTTTGACTTCGGTGAAGGCGAGAATCAACTCGGGGAACAGCGGCGGGAGTTCCCGGGCCAGGCGGTGCATGTCGTCCATGGCGTCGTGCTCGGGGCGGAGTACCGCGGGGGTGTAGAGCACCCGTACCTGCCCGAAGCGGCTGCCCAGTTGCATCAAGGGGTCGCCCTCGTCCAGGGCCATGCGCCCGGAGGTGAGCAGGGTGGCCTCCAGGTTGTCGGTGTCGATGCGTTCCCGCAGGGCCTGGTCGATGCCTTTGAGGTAGTCGCGCATTTGTTCCAGGCTGGTGCCGGCGGGGGCGGTGACGCGGATGACGTATTGGTCCACGCCGACGGCGGGGAAGAGTTCGAAGTCGCTCTTTTTGGCCAGGACCAGGCTGCCCGCCAGGGCCAGCAGGGAGAGGGCGACGGTGAGCCAGCGCAGTTTCAGTGCCCAACGGAGGACGACGGCGTAGAGGTTTTCCAGCAGCCGCATCAGCGCGCGTTCCTTGGGATGGGCGCGCGGGTTGGTGACGTGGGCTACGTGGCTGGGGAGGATGAGAAAGGATTCCAGCCAGGAGAAGAACAGCAGGGAGATGACGACGATGGGGATGGCGACGATGAATTTGCCGATGATGCCGCTCATGAACAGCATGGGGATGAAGGCGACGATGGTGGTGAGCACGGTGGCGGTCACCGGGCCGATGAGTTCCACCGCTCCGGTGACGGCGGCCTGGTTGGGGGGCATGCCGCGTTCCATGTGGTAGGTGATGTTCTCGCCGACGATGATGGCGTCGTCCACCAGCATGCCTAGCACGATGATGAAGCCGAGCATGGAGATGAGGTTGAGGGTGATGCCGGAGAGGTAGAGGGCGTAGAGGCCGGTGAGGAAGACGATGGGTAGCCCCCAGGTGGTGGTGAGGGCCACCGAGGGGCGCAGGAACAGGATCAGGGAGAGGAACACCAGCCCCAGGCCGACGAGGCCGTTGTTGGTGAGGACGCCCAGGCGCAGGCGGGCGAAACGGGAGAAGTCCTGGAAGGTCTGGACTTCGATGGCCTCGCCGTAGCGTTCGGGCAGGGTGTCGAGGTAGGCGCGGACCCGGTCGACGGTGTCGATGATGTCGGCCTCGGGTTTTTTCAGTACCAGGATGGAGAGGGCGGGTTTCTGGTCGATGTCGTAGTAGACTCGGGCCTCTTCCAGGTCTTCGCTGATGTGGGCGACGTCTTTGAGGCGGATGCTGCGGCCGCGATCGTTGGTGCGCAGTACCAGCTCGCCCACGTCGCCCGGGCCGGTGAATTCCCCTTTGATGCGCACCGATTTCTGGCCTTCGGGGGTGTCCAGGTCGCCGGCGGGGAGATCGACGTTCCATTTGGCCAGCAGCTCGGCCACCCGTCCCACCGGAATGCGGTGGCGTTTGAGGGCCTCGGGATCCAGGACCACCCGGATCTGGGCCTTGCGGTTGCCTTGGATGACGACCTTGGCCACCCCGGGAAGGGCCAGCAGGTCGTCTTCCAGGCGGTCTCCCAGGCGTTTGAGCTCCAGCGGGGTGAGGGGGGCGCCGACGGCCAGCCGGATGATGGGGATCATGGCGCCGTCGATCTCACCGACGATGGGGTCGTTGGGAAGGTCTTCGGGCAGATCGGCCCGGTCCACCGCCAGTTGGACATCGGAGACGATGCGGTCGCGTTTGTCCGACTCGGGGTCCAGCTCGAGGGTGATGCGTGCCGAACCGGGGAAGGCCACCGAGACCATGCTGTCGATGCCGTCGATGGATTTGAGTTCCTGTTCGATGGGGATGATCACCAGCCGTTCGATCTCGGGAGGGGTGGCACCGGGGTAGGCGACATAGATCTCGATTTTGTCGAGATTGACGTTGGGGAAGGCCTCGCGGTTGATGTCCACCATGGCATAGATGCCCAGCGCCAGCAGCAGCACGGAGATGAGGTTGACCACCAGCGGGCGGTTCACCAGGAAGGCGATGATGGGTTTCATGGGTGTTCCTCCCGGGGCCAGAGTTCACCGGTGACCAGGGTCAGTTGGGCCTGCTTGCGGGCGGCTTCGATCTGTTGCTGGAGCACGGCGAGTTGAGTCCGGTTGAGCTCGCTTTCGAACTGCACCAGCTCCACGGTGGTGGAGCGCCCGTCGCGGAAACGGCTCTCGGCCTCGGTGAGGCGTCGTTCCTCCCGTTGCAGTTGTTCGCGGAAGCCCTCGATGGCCTGGTGGTGGGTGAGGATCTGGGCGCGTAGATTGGCGATGCGGTAGCGCAGGGCGCGTTCCCGGGCGGCCATCTGCTGTTGGATCACCTGGCGGTCGATGCGGGCCTGGGCCAGCTCGGCGTCGGCACCGGATTTGTCCAGGGCGCGGCGGTATTCCAGCCCCACGGCCACGGCAGGGTCGTTGCTGGCCACCTGGCCGATCTGCGCTGGCCCGCCTTTGCCCCGCAGTCCGGCCATGAGGCTGAGGTCGAGGGTGTCGCGTCGTCGGTCGCGGGCCCTCTCGATGGCGGCATCCACTTGGATGAGGCGGGCATGCAGTCCCCGCAGGGTCGGGTCGTACTCCAGTGCGCGGGTCACCAAGGCCTCCAGCGGGGGCAGCGGGGCGTCACTGAGGCTGATCCGCGGCAGCAGGGGATGATCCCACGGGCGGTTCATGAGTTGGTTGAGGGCAGTGCGTTGTTCCACCCAGGCGGTTTCCAAGGCGCGGTGTTGTGCCCGCAGCCCGGCCAGCTGCGCCTCGATCTGCAGCCGGTCCTTGTCTTCGAACAGCCCCAGTTCCATGTTGTCGAGGATGTAGGCCCGGGTGCGTTCGCTGAATTCGATGCTGGTCTTGGCGTTGAGGATGCGTTCGCGGGTGAAGGCGGCGGCGAAGTAGAGGTCGATGGCCTGGGCAGCGAGGGCGTCGCGTTGGGCATCGCGTTCGGCGCGGGCTGCGGCCTCGGCCGCCTGGGCCTGGCGTCGTCCCAGATGGTAGTCGGGGTTGCCGCGTCCCTGACCCAAAGGGATGCGGGCGTTGAGGTCCCAGGTGAAGTAGTGATAGGGGTTGGGCAGGGCGGGGGAGAAGACGATGGTGTCGTTCTGATAGGTGTAGCTGCCGTTCATGCCCCAGGTGATGCCGTTGGCCTGGCGACGTTGCAGGCCAGTCTGGGCCTGAATGGTGTCGGAGGGGGTGCCGATGAACGAGACGTCGTGCAAGGCGCGCATCCCGCCCTGGAGCACCCACCCCAAGGAGGCCTCGAGGCGGCGAAACTCCAGCCGCGCCCGTTCCGCCTGCAGTCGGGCCGCCTCCAGACTGGGCTGGTCGTTCACCACCCGCTGGATCATCTCGCGCCACTCCAGGCTGATTTCTTGGGCCTGGGCCGGAGGGAGGAGGAACAGCACCGTGGCGATGATCGACAGACAGGGTTTCATTTCGCCTCCTTGCAGGTGATGCCGGCGATGAAGAGCTCCAGGTGGGCGGTGACGAAACGCTCGGGGTCGAAGTCCTCGTCGCCGCAGCAAGCCAGGGAGTGTTGCCAGATCGAGGCATACACCAGGGGGGCCATGGCCAGGCGGGCGCCGGCCTCGACGTCCAGTCGCGGGGAGAATTCGCCCCGTTCCACTCCGCGGCGAATCACTCCCTCGAACAGTGCCCGGGTACGGCGGACCACGTGTTCGGCGAAGTAACGCGCCAGCTCGGGGAAGTTGCGTGCCTCGGAGACCATGAGCTTGGGCAGGCCGGAGAGGCGGCTGCCGCTGACGGTGTGCCACCACATGCGGATCAGTTCGCGCAACAGTTCGGCACTGGAACCGCCATGGCTGGCGGCGCGGCTCTCGGCGCGGGCCAGAGCGGGTTCCACCAGATCCTCCACCACCGAGCGCAGCAGGGCTTCTTTGGTCTCGAAATAGAGATACACCGTTCCCTTGGAGACGCCGGCGCGGGCGGCCACGTCGTCCATGCGGGTGGCGGCGAAGCCCCGTTCCACGAACAGTTCCAGGGCCGCGTCCCGGATCTCGTCGGGACGGGCCGATTTTCTTCGCCGCCAGCGGGGTGAGGAAGGCGTGTTCATCGCGCCTCTCGGAAAATAACTGACCAGTCAGTTATTTTCCGAGAGGGCGATGGATTGTCAAGAGTTTTGCTTGGGGGCTTGCCGCCTCGGGGAGGGACGGTCGATACTGCCGGGAAGGCGTGAGTTTCTCGGTGGTGTGTCGATGAACGGAAAACGTTACCGCGGCCCCAATCATCAGGGGGCCGATCGCAGCGCCCCCTATCCGCTGAGCCGTCTGGCGCCGGCGGTGGAGCTGGTGGATCTGGCCCAGGAGATCGCCCGCGCCGATGAGGTGGTGGCGGCGCGGGCCAATGCCGAATTGCGCCTCATCGCCGAGCAGATCCGGGCCTTGCAGCAACGGGCGCGGCAGGTCTTGGAGGAGGCGGAACGGGATCAGGCATTACACCGGGTGCGTTGTCACTGCCGGCGTATCCCCGGCAAGGTCTATCACCTCTATGAACGCCCGGACGGGGAGCGCTATTTCTCCCTCCTCTCCCCGGAGGATTGGGGTGGGGCGCCGCCCCATCAGCATTGCGGGGCCTATCGCCTGGAGGCGGACATGCGCTGGGTCGCCCTCGACGACTGAGTCATTCCGCCGCCGCTTGCTGCCAGCGGCCACCGCCTTCGCGGGCGCAACGATAGAAGGTGTGGACCGCATAGGCGTGGGGGGATTGCTGCCAGAGGTAGGCCTCGGTGATCACCCGCAGCAGGTAGTCGCCATAGAGTCCCTCGCTGATTTGACGCACACCGTCGGCATCGAGGGTGGTCTGGACCAGTTCCACTGCCCGTTCCGGGGGGACCCCCATGCGTGCGTTGATCACCGAGTCGTAGCCCACCATGGCCACCGAATAACAGCGTTGCGCCTCGCCAGAGAGGGGGTAGGTGTCGAAGGCCTGGGTGCCGGCGGCGGCGCAGCTGAGTACCAGGGTGGCGAGCAATCGTTTCATGGGGATGTCCCTCCGCGATGACGGCCCTGAGGGGCGATGCCTTGCTTCCCCGGTTCTATCGGCATCTGCGGCGATAGACTTAATTTCACCTCGCCGGTGCCGGCTGGTCCTCAAGGTTGCCGTGGGGGCTGTCGATAGCAGCTCATCAGAAACTCCTTATGCGGCCCTCAATAAGCTTAATTGGCCTCAAACCTGAGCTACTGATTAGGATTATTCGCCTTCCGGTAGAGAACCCAGCCAACAGGATCCTCGCATGAGCGCCAACGCCGACGAGAAACAGCTCGTCAAGCACACCACCTGTTACATGTGCGCCTGCCGTTGTGGCATCCGTGTCACCCTCAACGAGGAGGGCAAGGTCCGCTACATCCAGGGCAATCCGGATCATCCGCTGAACAAGGGGGTGATCTGTGCCAAGGGCTCCTCGGGGATCATGAAACAGTACTCCCCGGCCCGCCTCACCCGGCCGTTGAAGCGCAAGGAGGGGGCGCCTCGGGGCGATGGACAGTTCGAGCCCATTTCCTGGGAGGAGGCCTTCGATATCCTGGAGAAACGGCTGGCCCACCTGCGGGCCACCGATCCCAAGAAATTCGCCCTGTTCACCGGGCGGGACCAGATGCAGGCCCTGACCGGCCTGTTCGCCCGTCAGTTCGGTACCCCCAACTACGCCGCCCACGGGGGCTTCTGCTCGGTGAACATGGCCGCGGGGATGATCTACACCATCGGCGGGTCGTTCTGGGAGTTCGGCGGCCCCGACCTGGAGCGGGCCCGGGTGTTCATGATGTTCGGCACCGCCGAGGATCACCACTCCAATCCCTTGAAGACCGCGATCAGCGAATTCAAGCGCCGCGGCGGCCGCTTCATTTCGGTGAATCCGGTGCGCACCGGTTATTCCGCCATCGCCGACGAATGGGTGCCCATCCGGCCGGGCACCGATGGGGCCTTCATCATGGCGATGATGAAGGTGCTCATCGACGAGGGGCTGTTCGATCGCGACTTCCTCGTCGAGTACACCAATGCCGCGCAATTGGTGCGCGAGGACGACGGCAAGATCGCCCGCGACGACAACGGCGGGCCCCTGTGGTGGGATGAGGCCAGCGAGGGTGTGGTGCCCTTCAAGACCGAAGGGGCACAGCCGGCCCTGGAGGGGGCGTATCGTCTGAGTGACGGCAGTGTGGCGCGCCCGGCCTTCGAGCTGCTGCGCGAGCGCCTGGCCGAGTGCACCCCCCAGTGGGCCGAGGAGATCACCGGCATCCCCGCCGCCGATATCGTGCGTCTGGCCCGCGAGTTGGGCGAGACGGCCCTCCACCAGGCCTTCGAGTTGCCCATCGCCTGGACGGACAGTTGGGGCCGCCGGCATGAAACGGTCACCGGCCGTCCGGTGGCCTTCCATGCCATGCGCGGCCTGGCGGCTCATTCCAACGGCTTCCAGACCATCCGCGCCTTCTCGCTGTTGCTCACCCTGCTGGGCACCATCGACCGTCCCGGCGGTTTCCGCCACAAGGCGCCCTATCCGCGCCCCATCCCCCCGGGCCCGCAGATCATGACCAAGCCCGAGGACGTGCAGCCCAACACGCCGTTGAACGGTGCCCCGCTGGGATCACCGGCCTCCCCGGACGATCTGTTCGTGGACGAGAACGGCGAGCCGCTGCGTATCGACAAGGCCTTTTCCTGGGAGCACCCCCTGTCGCTGCATGGCTTGATGCACAACGTCATTACCAACGCCTGGCGCGGTGACCCCTACAAGATCGACACCCTGTTGATCTTCATGGCCAACATGGCCTGGAACTCCACCATGAACACCGCGGAAGTGCGCAAGATGCTCAACGACCGCGACGAGAACGGCGAGTACAAGATCCCCTTCCTGGTGGTGTGCGACGCCTTCCAGTCGGAGATGGTGGCCTTCGCCGACCTGGTGCTGCCCGACACCACCTACCTCGAGCGCCACGACTGCATCTCGCTGCTGGATCGGCCCATCTCCGAATACGAAGGGCCGGTGGACTCGGTGCGCATCCCGGTGGTGGAACCCATGGGGGAATGCAAGCCCTTCCAGGAGGTGCTGGTGGAACTGGCCTCGCGCCTCAAACTGCCCGCCTTCACCCGCGAGGACGGCTCGCGCAAATTCAAGGACTACCCCGACTTCGTGGTCAACTTCGAGACCGCGCCGGGTTCCGGTATCGGCTTCCTCGCCGGTTGGCGGGGCAAGGATGGCAGCAAGGCCATCCGTGGCGAGCCCAATCCCAAACAATGGGAGATGTACGAGAAGAACGGCTGTTTCTTCGCCTACCACATGCCGAAGGAACACCACTACATGCGCAACTGGAATCGTGGCTACCTGGAATGGGCCCACGAGATGGGGTTCATCGCCAAATCCGATCCCATCGTCATCCACCTCTATTCCGAGATCCTCCAGGACTTCCGTCTCGCCGCCCAGGGCAAACGCCCGGGCAAACAGCCCCCCGAACGGTTGCGCAAGCGCATCGAGACCTACTTCGATCCCCTGCCGTTCTTCTATCGGCCCATCGAGGTGCAGCTCAGCGACACCGAGAAATACCCCCTGGCCGCGGTCACCCAGCGCCCCATGGCCATGTACCACTCCTGGGACTCCCAGAACGCCTGGCTGCGCCAGATCCACACCTACAACTACCTCTACATGAGTCCCGAGCTGGGCCGCAAACACGGCTTCGAGGACGGTGACTGGGTGTGGGTGGAATCCATGCATGGCAAGGTGCGGGTACAGTGCCGCTTCTCCCAGGCGGTGGAGCCCGGCACGGTGTGGACCTGGAACGCCATCGGCAAGAACGCCGGGGCCTGGAACCTCACCCCCGAGGCCAACGAATCCACCCAGGGCTTCCTTCTCAACCACCTCATCTCCGAGGAGCTGCCGGCCCACGAATTCGGCGAGCACATCTCCAACTCCGACCCGGTCACCGGTCAGGCGGGGTGGTATGACGTGCGGGTGCGGGTCTATCCGGCCAAGCCCGACGAGGAAAAACGCACCTGGCCGCGCTTCAAGGCCGACAAACCGGTGCCTGGCGAGCCCCGCCGTCCCGACGTGGTGGCCTATTTCGCCGGCAAGCGTCGCTGAACGAGGAACACACCATGACCCAACTCGCTCTGGTCATCGACCTCAACGTCTGCGTGGGCTGCCATGCCTGCGTCACCAGTTGCAAGGAGTGGAACACCTCCGGTTCCGCCGGCCCCATGCCCGACGACCGGCCCTACGATCACGATCCCTCCGGGGTATTCTTCAACCGGGTGCAGACCTTCGAGGTGGGGGAATTTCCCCATGCCGAGACCATCCACTTCCCCAAGAGCTGTCTGCACTGCGAGGATCCACCCTGCGTGCCCGTCTGCCCCACCGGCGCCAGTTACAAGCGTGAAGAAGACGGCATCGTATTGGTGGACTACGACAAATGCATCGGCTGCAAGTACTGCTCCTGGGCCTGCCCCTATGGCGCGCGGGAGTTCGACGAGCACGGCAAGGTGATGAAGAAATGCACCCTGTGCGTGGACCGCATCTATGACGACAGCCTGCCCGAGTCCGAGCGCCTGCCCGCCTGTGTCATGGCCTGCCCGGCCAAGGCCCGCATCTTCGGTGACGTCCACGACCCCGACTCCGAGGCCTCGCGGATGATCCGGGAAAACCACGGCTACCAACTGATGCCCGAATGGGGCACCCAGCCCGCCAATCACTACCTGCCGCGTCACATCCGTGGCGGGCAAACGGAAACCAGTTGAGGGACCACCATGCATCCGGCGTTCTCCGTCATCTTCCTCACCACCCTCATCGGCGCGGGCCAGGGGCTGTTCATCGCCCTGGTCCTGGGGCAGGCCTACGGCGCCCTCACCGGCACCCCGGTGGACTCCGGCTTCCTCGCCGCCGGCGGCCTGCTGAGCCTGGTGCTGCTGGGGCTGGGGCTGTTCGCCTCCTTCTTCCACTTGGGCCATCCCGAACGCGCCTGGCGCGCCGTGGCCCGCTGGCGCACTTCCTGGCTCTCCCGTGAGGTCATCGCCCTGCCGGCCTTCATGTTCGCCGTGTTCCTCTACACCCTCGGCGCCTGGCTCGGCTGGCAGGCCGAGACCCTGGCCTGGCTCGCCCTGGTGGGCCTGGTACTGGACTTCACCCTGTTCATCTGCACCGGGATGATCTACGCCTGCCTCAAATTCATCCAGGAATGGGCCACCCCCCTCACCGTGGTCAACTTCATCGTGCTGGGATCGGCCTCCGGCTTCACCCTGGCCGCTGCCGTGGCGGTGTGGGGGGCACCCGCACTGGTGGAGCCCTACGCCACCCTGGCCCTGCTGCTCACCTTCCTCGGTTTCCTCACCCGCTCGGCCAGCCTGGCCCGCAACGCCCGCTTGAAGCCCAAATCCACTCTGCAGAGCGCCATCGGTGTACGCCATCCCCAGATCACCCAGCGCTCCATGGGCTTCATGGGCGGCAGCTTCAACACCCGGGAGTTCTTCCACGGGGTGAGCCGCCTGGTGATGTTGCAGATCCGG
>JALSHN010000359.1 GCA_026982215.1 Gammaproteobacteria bacterium | reverse complement strand
CGTAGACATCCAACGCCTCATGGAGGAAAAGGGGCAGGCCCCGGCCCGTGGCCGGCCCATCCCCATCCCCGTGGTGGCGGCCAACTGAGGGAGGAGAGCACGATGGCACAATGGCGGCTGCTGGACACCGGCCTCTTGGGGGCCACCGAGAACATCGCCTACAACCAGGCCCTGCTGGATGCGGTGCGGGAAGGGGAGGCGGGCAACACCCTGAGGTTTCTGCAATTCCGCCCCTCGGCACTGATCGGCTATCACCAAAGCCCCTATCAGGAACTCAACCTGGCCTATTGCGAGGAACACGGCATCGAGATCCAGCGCCGCATCACCGGCGGCGGGGCCATCTATTTCGACGAGACCCAACTGGGCTGGGAACTCTATACCACCAAGCAAGCCATGGGTGGGGCCGACATGGCCGCCCTGGCCGAACGGATCTGCACCGCGGCCGCCGAAGGGATCAGCGCCCTGGGGCTGGAGGCCTATTTCCGCCCCCGCAACGACATCGAAGTGGCCGGGCGCAAGATCTCCGGCACCGGCGGCATCATGGATGGCGACGCCATCCTCTACCAGGGCACCCTGTTGCTGGACTTCAACGTCGAGCGCATGTTCCGGGTGCTTCGTATCCCCGCCGAGAAGATCAGCGACAAGAATCTCAAGGCCGCCCGTGAACGGGTGGTGACCGTGCGCGAGCTGTTGGGCGAACTGCCGCCGCTGGACAAGGTCAAGGCGGCCATCGTCGAGTCCTTCGCCCGCGCCTTCGACATGGACCTCACCCCCGCCCCCCTGAACGACTGGGAGCAGGCGCGCCATGCCGAGGTGGTGGAGGAGTTCTCCTCCCCCGAGTGGCTCTATCTCAACGAGCGCCCGCGGGAAGAGGCCCCGGTGGTCCAAGGCTTCCACAAGGGGCGCGGAGGACTCATCCGCGTCAGCCTGTGGATCGACAGCGCCCGCAACCACATCAAACAAGTCTGGATCACCGGCGATTTCTTCGTCTCCCCCAAGCGAGCGGTGCTGGATCTGGAGGCCGCTCTCAAGGACACCCCCATCGACCACGTGGAGGAGCGGGTGCGGGCCTTCTTCGCCGACAACCCGGCCCAATGGGTGATGCTGGAGCCGGAAGATTTCATCCAGGCCATCGGCAACACCCTGGCCGCGCGGGAGGAGGCCGTTTGAACCGGGCGGTGGATCTGCTGGTGGTGGGCCTGGGGCCGGGCGGTGCCAGTGCCGCTCGTGCCGCTGCCCGGGCCGGCCTGCGGGTGGTGGGGGTGGACAAAAAACGCCGGCCCGGCGAGCCGGTGCAATGCGCCGAATTCGTCCCCCGGCCCTTGGTGAGTGAGCCCCAGGTCCGAGCCGCCCACGTACAGGACATCCACGGCATGCGCACCTTCCATCCCGAGGGGCGGCTCACCGTCACCGAGCATTTCCCCGGCCTGATGATCGACCGCCGTCGCCTGGACGCCGGCATCGCCGCCGAGGCCGCCGAGGCCGGCGCCACCCTCCACTACGCCACCCGTTTGGAACGGCTGGACACCGAGGCTGGCGAGGCGTGGTTCCACGGCCCCGAGGGGGAGTTCTCCGTTCGTTTCCGGCTGTTGATCGCCGCCGACGGCCCCCGTTCGCCGGTGGCCCGTTCACTGGGGCTGCCCGAACTGGCGCATGTGTTCACCCGCCAATACACCGTCCCCCTGCGCGAGCCCTTCGCCACCACCGACATCTGGTTGTCCCCCGACTACCCCGGGGGCTATGCCTGGCTGTTCCCCAAGGGCGAGGTGGCCAACCTCGGGCTGGGGCTGGACAAACGCTTCAGCGGCGATCTCAAGACCCCGCTGGACAGACTGCATCGCCAGCTGCAGGCCGAGGGCCGGGTGGGCGGCGAGATCCTCGGACACACCGGGGGTGAGATTCCGGTGGCCGGGCTGAGGCCTGAGCTGGTCTGGGAAGACAAGGTCCTGTTCGTCGGGGATGCCGCCGGCCTCACCCACCCCATCACCGGCGCCGGCATCGCCCCGGCGATCCTCTCCGGCGAGCTGGCGGGGCAGGCGGCGGCGGAGTATCTCGCCGGCGACGGCGAGGCCCTGGAGGACTACCAGGAAGAGATCCGTGATCGCTATCAGGGCAGCCTGGCCCATGCCGTGGCCCGGCGGGCCCTGTTGGAGCGTGCCTTCCAGGCACGCCAAACCCCCGAACCCTCCACCTTCCAGGCGACCTGGATCGCCTTCGACGAATACCACCGAGACGACGCCGCCTGAGGCGTCCGCAGGACATCAGGAGCGAGCCATGACCGCAAGAACCGAGACCAGTGCACCGCTGAACTTCTACCGCCCCGACTACTTCGTCAAGACCCCGGAGATGCGATCGCCGGAATACGTCCAGCTCTCCACCGCCGCCGCCATCACCCTGGGCCTGATCCCCGGGCAGATGCACCGCACCAGTTGCACCCACTGCCTCAACCTGCTGGTGACCTATCCCGAAGGCTGCCGGGCCAACTGCGCCTACTGCGGCCTGGCGCGTCACCGCGAAGAGGCTCGTGACTATGCCGACCGCAACTTCATCCGGGTGGACTGGCCCACGGTGCGTTACGAAGAGATCATCGAACGGGTCAAAGACGGCGCCGACCGCGGCGGTTTCGAGCGCATGTGCATCTCCATGATCACCCACCCGGCCTCCGACGCCGACACCCTCACCCTGTTGCGTCGCTGGGTGAGCGAGGTGCCCCACATCCCCGTCTCCATCCTCTCCAACCCCACCTCCATGAGCCGCGACGACCTGGTGCGCCTCAAGGACGAAGGGGCGGAGATCTTCACCGTCGCCCTGGATGCCGCCACCGCCGAGATTTTCGAGATGACCCGGGGCAAGACGGTGGACAGCCCGCACCGCTGGGAGCACTACTGGCAAGTGATCGAATGGGCCGCCGAGATCTACGGCGACAACCGTTTCGGGGTCCACCTCATCTGCGGCATGGGCGAGACCGAGCAGGAAATCTTGCAGGTCTGCCAGAAGATCCGCGACATGGGCGGCCACAACCACATGTTCGCCTTCTTCCCAGAACAAGGCTCGATGATGGAAGACTGGGACCCGGTGCCCCAGGACCAGTGGCGACGCGTGCAACTGGCCCGTTATCTGATCGACTACGCTGGCGGCCGCTTCGAAGACATGCGCTTCAACGGCGCCGGCCAAGTGGTGGATTTCGGCATCGATCAGGCCCGTCTGGAGGAGATCATCAACTCCGGGCGTCCCTTCCAGACCTCCGGCTGCCCGGGCAAGGAAGACGACATCTCCGCCTGCAACCGCCCCTTCGGCGACTCCAGCCCCATGGACATCCGCTCCTTCCCCTTCGCCCTGGACGCCGCCGACGTGGAAGTGGTGCGCCGCCAGCTCAAAGGCGAGCGCATCCCCACCTACCAGGAAGACTGAACGCCATGAAATCCATCAAGGTCACCGACCTGGGCGCCATCAAGAACGAGCTGCGCAAATACAAGGCCGGCGTCAAGTTCGACATCAACCAATTCAACCAGGTGGCGCGGCTGGCCTGGCTGGGCAAGGTGGTCCTCCAGCCCCTGGACCCGGAGGATCCCGAGTGCCGCGCCATGCTGGTCTACGTCCAGGAACCCGAGGGCCTGGCGGCCCACATCCTCAACCTGGATGCCGACCTGGTGGGGCGGATGCACATCGTCGATGGCGAACAGGCCCAGGCCTTGATCAAGATCCTCGAACAGGGGGTGCAGGAACGGGCCCGGCAATACCAACAACTCGACCAGCGGGACTTCTACTTCCCCCACTTCTACCGTCCCGAGCAAGACGAGCAGGAATGAGTGCCCCCACCATCGCCGACCGCCTCCGCCGCCGGGTGGTGGTACTGAGCCCCGATCCCACTCTGGCCGATCAGGTGGCTGTCGGGCTGGGCGAGGGCTGGGAGGTGGAGCGATTGGAAGATCCCGAGGCCCTGGGAGAATGGCACGAGCTGCTGCTGCGCCGCTTCCTGGTCCTCGATCTGGACGGTGGTGTTTACGACCCGCTGGAGGTGGTGGAACGGATCCGGCTGGAATATCAGATCAATCTGCCGGTGTTTTGTGTGGGGGGCGACCAAGTGCTGCGCGGGGAGGTGATCGCCTCCCGCGCCGACCGCGCCCTGGACCGGGAGGCTTTCTTGGAGCTACTGCCCAAGATCGCCGCCCAGTTCGCCTGAGGGCCGGCCTCAGCCGACCCAGGCGTGGGCCTCCACGTCCAACAGCAGCGACTCGGTAACCAGCTCGCCGTTCTGATCCACCACCAGCTCGGCCACCCGGGCACCGGGCGTATCGAAGGCAATCTCGCACTCGAACCAGCCGGGCAGGGTCACGGTCTTCTCGCAATGACGCTCACCATCGATGAGCAGATAGGCCCGGGCCTGCCCCTCACCGCCCAACGAGGCGCGGATGGAAAAGGGCTTGCCGGGGAGGCGGCGGTAGGGCTGGGGATCACGGTTGGGGTTGTAGACCAGGCCGTTGAGCTGGACGAATTTGATTTTCATGGTGATTTCTTCCTTTTCACTGGGAACGGAACGAATCTTATCCGGAAACGATGTAAATGCCATTAAAAAGGCTTGATGCATGAATAAGACCACCGACGAAGCGCTCACTCTAGAGGCCCTGGACGAACGTGTGGAGGCCCTGCGGGAGCGGGCCGAGGGCGATCACCCCTTTCCCGAGATCCTTAGCGAGGCCGAGGCCCTGGTGGCCGATTTGCTGCGCCACTACGCCCGGCTGGCCAAAGGCGAGATGCTCGAAGAGCAGGATCTTCTCGACCTGTTGCGCCGCTTTCTCAAGGGCGATCCCAGCCTCAACGCCGTGCGCGACAACGTCCGCGAACTGGTGTACTACCGCAACTGCCTGAAAGAAGGGCGGGAGGACGCCCTGCCCAAGGCCCCGGGGCGCATGGCCGCCCGTACTGCCGCCCACATCCACCTCTACCTGCGCACCCGCCTGGAGCAAGAGGGGCTGGCTTGATGCCAGCGGCGGTATTCATCGCCTCGGAGGACTTCCGTGGCCACAGCTTCGGTCGCGGCCACCCCCTGTCGGTGCCCCGGGTGCCGCTGGCCTGGGACCTGATCCGGGCCTACGGGGCCTTGGCGGACGATGAATTCCTCCCCGCCCGCGAGGCTGCCCAGGCAGAGCTGGAAGGTTTCCATCGCCCCGACTACCTCGACGCCCTGCGCCGCGCCCAGGCCATGGGCCGGGTGGATGACGCCATCCGCCGGGACTACCACCTCGGCACCCTGGAAAACCCCTGGTTCCCCGGCTGTTTCCACCTGCCGGCCCTCGCCGCCGGCGGCGGGATCCTGGCGGCCGAATCGGCACTTTCCGGCACCGCCGCCTTCAATCCCGCCGGTGGCATGCACCATGGCCGTCCCGAACGCGCCCAGGGCTTCTGCTACATCAACGACGTGGTGATCACCATCCAGCGACTGCTGCGCGAAGACGCCCGGGTGCTCTATGTGGACATCGATGCCCACCTCCCCGACGGAGTGATCGCCGCCCTCCAGGACGAGCCCCGGGTGGCATTGTTGTCACTGCACATGGACACCAGCTATGCCTACCCCTTCCAAGGGGGTGAGCCGGAGGCGGTGGGCAGCCATGGCCAGGTGATCAACGCCCCCCTGCCGCGGGGGGTGGATGACGACGGCTACCTGGCGCTGTTCGTTCCCCTGTGGGAGCGGGTCATGGCGCGCTTCCAGCCCGATGTGGTGGTACTCCAGGCCGGCACCGACATCATCCGCGGCGACCCCCTGGGGCGGTTGGCGCTCAGCACCCGTGGTTTTCTCGCCGCCGTGGCCGAGGTGGTGAGGGGCGCCCCCCGCTTGGTGGTCACCGGTGGGGGTGGTTATCACCCCATCCTGCTGGCCCGGGCCTGGACCGGGGTCTGGGGATTGCTCAGTGGCCGGGATCTGCCCGAGCCGCTTCCCGAGGCGGGTCGCCGCCTGTTGCAGGCAGTGGGCTGGGACGACGACGAGGACGAGGTGCCCCCGGGCTGGATCGAACGCCTCTACAGTCACCGCCTGGAAGGTCCCCACCAGAGCGGCGCCGCTCCCTTGCATGCCCTGTTACAGCGATTGCTTCAAGAACATCCCCTGTTGAGGTGACCCATGCGACTGATCCCCGGCCACGCCACCCCCCAAGCCACCCGGGAATACGCCGAGCGCCACGGTGAACGGCTGGGGGAGGGGCATTACAGCGAACTGGCCAAGACCCGCATCCGCCTGAGTTCCATCGGGGTGGGAACCTTCCCTGGACAGGCCGATCCCGACACCGATCAGGCGGTGGCCGGGATCGTCACCCGGGCGCTACGACACGGCCTCAACGTGGTGGACACCGCCGCCCACTACCGCTACGGGCGTGCCCTGGCGGCGGTGGGCAACGGCCTGCGTTCGGCGGTGATCGACGGCGTGCCGCGTGAGGCCCTGTTCGTGGTTTCCAAGGGCGGATTCATCACTTGGCACGAGGGGCGGCCGGAAGATCCCGAGGACTGGATCCGTGAGCGCATCGTCCGCGAAGGACTGGCGGACATCGACGATATCGCCGAGGGGGTTCACGTCCTCTCCCCCGACTACATCGATTACCAACTGGAACTCTCCCGCCGCTTGCTGGGGGTGGAGACCCTGGATGCCTTCCTGGTGGACCAGCCGGAGATCCACTTCCCCCGGCTGGGCAAAGAGGCCACCTACCGCCGCCTGGAGGCGATCTACGCGCGGCTCGAAGAGGCGGTGCAGGCCGGGCGCCTGCGTTACTACGGCATCTCCACCTTCGATGCCTTCCGCGTGGCCACCGACGACCCCCGTTTCATCTCCCTCACCTCGCAACTGGGGCTGGCGGAGAAGGCCGCCCGCCACGTGGGGGGAGAGGGGGCGCGGCACCATTTCATGGTGATTCAACTGCCGTTCAACCTGGCGCAAACCGAGGGTTTCACCCGATTCAACCAGGCTACCGGACAGGGCAATGTCGCCTCCACCCTGCAGGCGGCTTATCAATTGCGGCTCTATGTGATGGGATCGCACGCCCTGGCCAAGGGACGGCTCGCCGGGCTCTCGGTGCCGGCGCTGGAGGCACTCACGCCCGAATTGGCCAATCCGGCCCAGCGGGCCATCCAGTTCAACCGCTCCACCCCGGGGCTGGGCACCACCCTGGTGGGGCTGTCCACCCCGACCCACTTGGACGACCTGTTGGCGGTGGCCGCAGTGCCGCCTCTGCCGTTGAAGCGTTATTTGTCCTTGTTCGAGCGCTCGGCCTGAGCGGTCCGGCGGCGGGCCAGCTCGCGCAACAGCCGCTCCTGCTCGCGGAAGCTGGGGACGTGCTGGCCGCCCAACTGGGGGGCGCGGCCGATCTTGCGCTCCGCTGGCCGCTCTTTTTCCTTGGCGCGGCGATACTGTTCCAGATAATCCTCGGGGATCTCCCGGCCTTGATAACCCTGCGGCGGCGTCGCCCCCGCCCCCAGCCAGGCCTGCATCTTCAACGCCTTGTCCAACTCGGTGATGCGGCGGTCGATCCAGATCAGATCGAACAGCGCCGCCCCCAGCTCCAGGGCGGCGATGGTCCAGGCCAGCCAGGGCAGGCCGCTCAACCAGGCGCTGAGGGCGATGGCGGTGGCGGCGGAGAAGGCCCAGGCCCCGCGGCGCGAGCCCAGATAGAGCCGGTGGCCGCCGAGAGGAAAGGCCAGCCAGCCCAGATAGGCCAGTGCGCGGCGTTTACGGCGGGCCACGAAGGCCTGATTGACGCTTTGCAGACCGCCGCCCTGTAAATCCAACTGTTTCCATCGGTCTTTCATGATGAGAGCATAGCACAATGCTAATATTCCAGTTATGATTAGTTCGATGTATCGAATTTATCAGTGAAAATTATGGGTGAAGACCGATGGCCGATCGTCGCTTGCACGTATTCCACACCGTCGCCCAGCTCCTGAGCTTCACCAAGGCCGCCGAGGCCCTGCACATGACCCAGCCGGCGGTCACCTTCCAGGTGCGTCAGTTGGAGGAATACTTCAACACCCGGCTGTTCGATCGCACCCACAACCGCATCAGCCTCACCGAGGCCGGCAAGCGGGTCTACGAATACGCCGATCAGATCTTCACCCTCTACGCCGAGATGGACAACGCCGTACGCGAGCTCACCGGCGAGGTGAGCGGGGTGCTGATCCTCGGCGCCAGCACCACCATCGCCGAATACATGCTCCCGGCCCTGCTGGGGGACTTCAAGCACATGTACCCGGACGTCAGCGTGCGCTTGAAGGTCTCCAACACCGAAGGCATCGTCCGCATGGTGGAGAACAACGTCATCGACCTGGGGGTGGTGGAGGCCCCGGTGGGCAACAAGAACCTGGCGGTGGAGCTGTGCCAGATGGATCAACTGGTCGCGGTCGTCCCCCCCAATCACCCCTTGAGCGGGCGGCAGGAAGTCACCGCCCACGAATTGCTGCAATACCCCTACATCTGCCGGGAAGAGGGCTCGGGGACCCGGGAGGTGATCCTGGAATACCTGGAGGAGCAGGGCATCAACCGCAACGAAATGGATATCATCATGGAGCTGGGCAGCCCCGAGGCCATCAAGGGGGCGGTGGAGGCCGGCATCGGCGTCACCATCCTCTCGCGTGCCACCCTGAGCAAGGAGATCAAGCTGGGCACGCTGGTGGCCATCCCGCTGGATCCCCCCATCGCCCGGCCGTTTTCCTTCGTCCATCAGAAGCAGAAGTTCCGCCAGCGGGCGATGCAGGAGCTGCTCGATTTCGCCCGCCAATATTGCAAAGAACACCCCATCTCTCCCCCTTTGCCCCAGCCTGTGGGCCAAGAAACGGAGGCGACCGTCTGATGAAGAATTATGCGGTGATCCAGCACAACTACAGCGAATACCTCGGGGCCATCGAGCATCTGCTGGAGATCCGCGACATCGGGTTCAATTATTTCCGGCCCTTCGTGGGTCAGGACCTGCCCGGCACCGCAGTCCATTTCGACGCCTTGTTCATCCTCGCTGCCTCCTGGCCGCTGGCCATGACCGAACGCAATCCCTGGCTCGATGCCGAGCGCCGACTGATCGACATGTTTCTCAAGGCCAAGCGGCCGGTGGTGGGCATCGGTTACGGTGGTCAGTTGCTCGCCCATCACTTCGGCGGTGAGGCCCGCCCCGAGCCCCTGCATGTGGCCTATTGGACCCGGGCCCGGGTCACCGAGGCTGGGCGGGACGATCCCCTGGCCCAGGCGATGGATGGTCGCGAGGTGTTGGTGTTCGTCCATGGCGAGGTGGACCTGCCTGAAGACGTGGCCCCGATCCTGGTGGCCGAGGATGGCCGCTGGCTAGCCGCCCGTCCCCACGCCCAGGCCTATGCCTTGCAGTTCCGTCCGGAATTGAAACCGGGGATGCTGGAGGACATGGTGATGGAGGCCAAGCGCGAGGTGCCGGAACACATCGGTGAGCTATTGGCCCATTTCCGTGAGGTCTGGGACGAGGCCCAGGTGAGCACCGAACGGGTGATCGTCGCCCTCACCCAGGCCCTGGGATTGATGCAGGAACGCAAGAAGCCTCCGATGTTCCACATCAAGGTGGAGTGATGGCCTCCCCAGAGAAAGAGCTGCTGCGGTTGTGGCGGGAAATGGCCCCCTCCGCCCAGGCGCAATTGCTGGAGTTCGCCCGTTTTCTGCGCGAGCGCCATCCCGCACCCCCATCCTTCCCCGAACTTCCTGAGGTGGCGCCGTCGCCGCCGGGGGAGACGGTGGTGGCCGCCATCCGCCGCCTGCGCGCCGGTTATCCCATGCTCAACCGCGCCCGACTGCTGGACGAGACCGCCGCCCTGGTGGCGCAGCACACCCTCCAGGGGCGTGAGCGCAGCGAGGTGATCGCCGAACTGGAGGCGGTGTTCGAGCGCCATTACCAAGCCTATCTACGCGAGCATGAGGGGAGTTGATGGGCGAGGGTTTCGAGCGCTGGTACAAGCGCCTGTTCGCCGATTCCCAGTTGCTGCTGTTGGCGCTGCTGCTGATCATCGGCTTCGCGGTGGTGCTGTGGTTCGGCGATATCCTGGCGCCGGCCCTGGCGGCGGTGGTGATTGCCTATCTGCTCGACAGCGTGGTGGACCACCTGCAACGCTGGTTGCCTCGTGCGTTGGCGGTGTATGTGGTGTTCTTGGTCTTCCTGGCGCTCACTGTGTTCCTGTTCGTGGGCCTGATTCCGCTGCTCTCCGGCCAGGTGGCCCAGTTCGTCCAGGAGTTGCCGCGAATGGTGGCCCGGCTGCAGGAGGTGCTCATTCAGTTGCCACACCGCTACCCCGGCTTCATCACCGAGGCCCAGATCAACGAGTTCATCACCGCGGTGCGCACCGAGCTGGCCCAGTCGGGGCAGGCGGTGCTGGCCTTTTCGCTGAAATCCATCGCCTCGGCCATCACCCTGTTGGTCTATCTGGTGTTGGTGCCCTTGATGGTGTTCTTCTTCCTCAAGGACAAGGAACGCATCCTCTGCTGGTTACGGGGGTTCCTGCCCGAGAACATCGAGATGGTCTCGCGGGTGTGGCAGGAGGTGGATCAGCAGTTGGGCAACTATGTCCGCGGCAAGGTGATCGAGATCGTGGTGGTGGGGGTGGTGAGCTTCGTCACTTTCGCGCTGATGGGGCTCAACTACGCCATGTTGCTCGGGGCCTTGGTGGGCTTTTCGGTGGTGGTGCCGTACATCGGCGCGGTGGTGGTCACCGTGCCGGTGGCCCTGATCGCCTTCTTCCAGTGGGGCTGGGGCTCGGAATTCATCTAT
>JALSHN010000358.1 GCA_026982215.1 Gammaproteobacteria bacterium | reverse complement strand
ATGCAGGGTCTTGACCCGGCCATCCATGATCTCGGGGAAGCCGGTGTAGTCGGAGACCTCGGTCACCTCCACGCCGTGCTTCGCCAGCAGGGCGGCGGTGCCGCCGGTGGAGAGGATCTCCACCCCGGCCTGATGGAGGGCGTGGGCGAGGGTGTCGATGGCGCGTTTGTCGGAGACGCTGATGAGCGCGCGTCGGATGGGTCGGGTCATGGGCTGGGTCTCAGTCGATGCCGTAGTAGGCGAGTTTCTTGCGCAGGGTGCCGCGGTTGATGCCGAGGATCTGGGCGGCACGGGTCTGGTTGCCGTTGGTGTGCCGGAGGACGACGCGCAGCATGGGGGCCTCCACGGTCTCCATCACCAGCCGGTGCAGATCACGGGTGCCGTGGCCGTCGAGGTCTTGAAAGTAGGTGTGCACCATTTCTTCGATGCATTGGTGCAGGGCATGGCGGCTGCGTTCCGTGGTCGATTCGCCGCCGCTGTCCCGTTGTTTGGGCATGGCGTTCATGCAGCTCGTTCCTCTCGTTCGCGGGGGGCGAAGAAGGCGCGGACCCCGGCCAGTTGGGCCTGGGCGTCGCGGGCCTCGTTGATGGCGCGGCGGTAGGCGGCGCCGCCGCGGAACCCCTTGGTGTACCAGGCGATGTGTTTGCGGGCGATGCGGACCCCGCGTTCTTCTCCATAGAAGTCATAGAGGGCCAGCAGGTGTTCTTCCAATACCGCCAGGACCGCTTCGGCTCGGGGTGGGGGTAGGTCCTCGCCGTGGGCCAGGTAGTGGTGGATACGGCGGAAGATCCAGGGGTTGCCCTGGGCGGCGCGGCCGATCATCACCCCGGCGGCGCCGGTCTCGGCCAGGACCCGCGCGGCCTTTTGCGGACTGTCGATGTCGCCGTTGGCGAACACTGGGATGGTGACCTCGGCGACGATGGCGGCGATGGTCTCATATTCGGCCTCGCCCCGGTAGGCGTCGGCCCGGGTGCGGCCATGCACTGCCAGGGCCTGGATGCCGGCGGCCTCGGCGATGCGGGCGATGCGCACGCCGTTTTTGTGGTTGCGGTCCCAACCGGTGCGTATCTTGAGGGTGACGGGGACCGTCACGGCGTTCACCACCGCATCCAGGATCCGCCCCACCAGGGCCTCATCCCGCAGCAGGGCGGAGCCGGCGGCGACGTTGCAGACCTTCTTGGCCGGGCAGCCCATGTTGATGTCGATGATCTGGGCGCCGTGGTCGACGTTGTAGCGGGCGGCCTCGGCGAGCATGCGGGGATCGGCCCCCATGATCTGCACCGCGCGGGGCTCGGGTTCACCCTGGTGGTCGATGCGGCGGCGGGTCTTTTCCGAGGCCCACAGCAGCGAGTTGGCCGAGACCATTTCGGAGACGGCGTAGCCGGCCCCGAAACGTCGGCACAGGATGCGGAAGGGGCGGTCGCTGACGCCGGCCATGGGGGCGAGGGCGACCGGCGGGGTGACGGCGTAGGGTCCGATGCGCATCTCTACCAGGGTGCGGGAAAAACGGGGGCAACATGATACCCCCTGCCCCTGTGAGGTCAACTCGGCGGGGGTGGGCGACGCCGTTCAGATGAAGTCGAATTCGAAGCTGACCGCCTCTTCGCCGGGATCGGCGATCTCCAGCTTGATGTGGATGGGGACGCCGGGGGGCATGCCGCGGTCCACTTCGATGTCGGGACCGAGGTATTCGGCGGGCTGGAATTGGCGCTCGGCCACCACCCGGCCCTGGATGTCGGTGAAACGCAGGCGCATGACGGGGTAGGGCTGATTGAAGTCGGCGGTGTTGACGAAGGTGGCGTTCACCAGCAGGGCGCCGGGGCGCTCGGGGTGGCTGCGGACGTCGCGGCTCTCGATGCGGATGGCACGCAGGTCGCGCAGCGGCGGCAGTTCGCAGCCGGTGAGGACGCAGAGCTGGGCCACCGCCGGGCGCAGGCTGGGGATCTGGGAGAGTTCGTCGCGCTTGAGATAGGCGAGCTGGCCGATGAGGATCAGTCCCAGCAGGCCGATGAGGCCGCCCCACAGGGCGGTGGAGCGGCCTTTGCGGTCTTGTTCGTCTTCGTCTTCCAGCTCGCTGAGCAGCGAGTCGCCTTCCAGGGCGGAGTCGTCCACCCGGCTGTCTTCACGGAGGTCCAGCCGGCTGGCGCCGGTGTCGCCGTCGGGCTCGACGGTGGTGGTGCGCGCCAGGGTGGACAGGGGTTCGTCCAGGTCGCCCCAGTCTTCGAAATCGTCGTCTTCGTCGCGGTCTTTTTTGCTTTTTTCCGCGGACGGGTCTTTTTTTTCTGCGCCGTCGCCGGCCTTTTTGTCCCGCGCGCTCGTGTCGTCGTTGGCGGTGGCCTCGGCGTCCACCTCTTCCAGGCCGAATTCCTTGGCGATTTCGGCCTCGTCTTCGGCGAAGATGGCCTCCAGGTCGCTCTGGGGATCGTCCAGGGTGGATTGGATGAGTTCGCCTTCGCTTTCGTCAGGCGCTTGTTCGCTTGCTTGCGAGGAGGCTTCCGGCGTCTCTTCCTCGGATGGGGCCGGCGCCTCGCTGGCGGAGGCGGTAGTTTCTTCGTTCGCCGTCCGCGCCTCGGCGGTTTCGGTACCCTCGTATTGCGGGGCGTTGTCTTGCGAGGTGTCTGTCGTGTCGGGGGATTGCTCCGTCGGCAGTTCGTCGGTGAGGGTGTCCAGGGCGTTGAAGATGTGGTTGCAGCGGCCGCAACGGACCTTGCCGCCGGCCGCCTTGAGGTGTTCCGGGCCGATGCGGAAGAACGTGTGGCACTTGGGACATTCGGTGTACATGGTCGGATCGCCGGTTGTTAGGCCGCCGGGGCGGATGGCGGGGCCTCATGCAAGTTGTAGTCCAGGAAACCTTGCTGTCGCTGCGGGTGAGGAGTGACGCCGGGGCACGGGTCATTCACGGCGGAGGTCGAGGCGGACCCAGCCTTCCTGGATCTCGCGATCTACTATAGCAAACCCATGCGCTCGGTAAATTTCCCCGACCTCCTCGGCCTGGGATGCGAGCAGCCCGGAGAGGATGGCATCGCCCTTCGGAGTGAGGAGAGCGGCGATGCGGGGGGCGAGTTCCATCAAGGGATTGGCGAGGATGTTGGCCAGCAGGATGTGGGCGCCTTCGTCGCTCAAGGGGGTGCTGGGGGGCTGGGGGTGGATGCGGTCGCCGACGTGATTGGCTTCGGCGTTGGCGGCGGTGGCGGTGAGGGCCTGGGGGTCGATGTCGATCGCCCAGACACGCTCGGCGCCCAGCAGGGCGGCAGCGATGGCGAGGATGCCGGAACCACAGCCGTAGTCCACCACTCGGGCGCCTCGGAGTCGTTCTCGGTGCCGTGCCAGCCATTCCAGGCACAGGGCGGTGGTGGGGTGGGTGCCGGTGCCGAAGGCCAGCCCCGGGGTGAGGTGCACGACGGTGCCGGCCTCAGCGGGGGGTTGGCGGCCTTCGGGGACCACCCACAGGTCGTCGCCGAAGCGCATGGGGTGGACGTGTTCGGTCCAGGCCAGGGTCCAGTCGCGCTCGGCCAGGGGGCGTGTCTCCCAGCTCACCGGGCGCCCCAGGGCCTGTTCCACGGCATGGATCACCGCTCGGAGGTCGTCGGTGCCGGGAAAGAGGCCGATCACTCGGGTCTCGCGCCACAGGGGGGTCTCGCCGGGGGCGGGCTCGAACAGCGGTTGGTCGGCACCGTCTTGGTAGGTGACCGAAAGGGCGCCGGCGTTCTCCAGCGCCTCGCTCACCACTTCGACCGCCTCGGCGGGGACGTGAATGCAGAGTTGTTGCCAGTCGTTCACTCAGCCGCCGAGGATGCGTTTTTCCAGGTAGTGGATGTTGGTGCCACCCTCGTTGAAACCGGCATCGCGCAGGATCTTCTCCTGCAGGGGGATGTTGGTCTTGATGCCGTCGATGACCATTTCGGAGAGGGCGATGCGCATCCGCGCCAGCGCCGAGGTGCGACTGTCGCTGTAGGTGATGAGTTTGCCGATCATGGAGTCGTAGTAGGGGGGGACGGTGTAGCCGTTGTAGATGTGGGAGTCCACCCTTACCCCCGGCCCGCCGGGGACGTGGTATTGGCTGATGGTGCCCGGGGAGGGCATGAAGGTCTCCGGGTCTTCGGCGTTGATGCGGCATTCGATGGCGTGACCGCGGATGTGGATGTCGTCTTGCGCGAAGGGGAGGGGTTCGCCGGCGGCCACCAGGATCTGGGCCTTCACCAGGTCGATGCCGGTGACCTGTTCGGTGACGGGGTGTTCCACTTGCAGGCGGGTGTTCATTTCGATGAAGTAGAACTCACCGTCTTGATAGAGGAACTCGAAGGTGCCGGCGCCGCGGTAACCGATCTTGCGGCAGGCGTCGGCACAGCGCTCGCCGATGCGGGCGCGCATCTCGGAGGTGATGCCGGGGGCTGGGGCCTCTTCGACGACTTTCTGGTGGCGCCGTTGCATGGAACAGTCGCGTTCGCCCAGGTGGACGGCGTTGCCGTGTTCGTCGGCCAGGACCTGAAATTCGATGTGGCGCGGGTTGTCGAGGAATTTCTCCATGTAGACGGTATCGTTGCCGAAGGCGGCCTGGGCCTCGCTCTTGGTGAGGGCGATGGCGTTGAGCAGCGCGGCCTCGGAGTGCACCACCCGCATCCCGCGACCGCCACCGCCGCCGGCGGCCTTGATGATGACGGGATAGCCGATGTCGCGGGCGATGCGCAGGTTTTCGTCGGGATCGTCCCCCAGCGGGCCGTCGGAGCCGGGAACGGTGGGGACCCCGGCCTCGCGCATGGCGGCGATGGCGGAGACCTTGTCGCCCATGAGGCGGATGGTCTCCGGGCGGGGGCCGATGAAGATGAAGCCGCTCTTTTCCACCCGTTCGGCGAAGTCGGCGTTCTCGGAGAGAAAACCATAGCCGGGGTGGATGGCCACCGCGTCGGTGACCTCGGCGGCACTGATGATGGCGGGGATGTTGAGGTAACTGTCCGCCGAGGGGGGTGGGCCGATGCACACCGATTCATCGGCCAGTCGCACGTGTTTCAGGTCGCGATCGGCCTCGGAGTGGACGGCGACGGTGTGGATGTCCAGTTCGCGACAGGCCCGCAGGATGCGCAGGGCGATCTCGCCGCGGTTGGCGATGAGGATTTTGTCCATCATGGGGCGGTCTCGTGAATTATTGAATGACGAACAGCGGCTGGCCGTATTCCACCGGCTCGCCGTTCTCCACCAGAATGGCGGCGACGGTGCCGGCCTGGTCGGCCTCGATCTGGTTGAGGATCTTCATCGCCTCGATGATGCACAGGGTGTCGCCGGCCTCCACCCGGTCCCCCACCTCCACGAAGGGTTTGGCGCCGGGGGAGGGGGCGCGGTAGAAGGTGCCCACCATGGGGGACTTGACCACGTGCCCTTCGGGCAGGGCAGGTTCTGCTTCTGCCTGGGCGCTGCCGGTCTCAGCCGGTGCGGGTGCCGGGGCGGGGGGCGGTGGCGCGATCGCTGTGGTGGGGACCGGCGCCGGGGCGACGCTGCTGTAACGGGAGATGCGTACCGATTCCTCGCCTTCTTTGATCTCGATCTCGGCGACGTCGGATTCGTTGAGCAGTTCGATGAGTTTTTTGAGTTTGCGGATGTCCATGGCAGGTCTCAATCGGTGGATGGCGGGAGCGACAGGCGCGCCAAGCCGCCCTCGAGGGCGAGCAGGTAGCCGATGGGGCCCAGGCCGCTGATCACTCCCAGGGCCAGGTCGGAAAGGTAGGAAGGGTGGCGAAACGGCTCGCGGGCATGGACGTTGGAGAGGTGGACCTCCACGAAGGGGATGGCCACCGCCGCCAGGGCGTCGCGCAGGGCGACCGAGGTGTGAGTGAAGGCGGCGGGGTTGATGAGGATCAGGTCCACGTCCTGTTCCTGGGCCGCATGGATGCGTTCCACCAGGGCGTGTTCGGCGTTGGACTGGAAGCTCTCCAGCTGGTGCCCCATGGCGGTGGCCCGTTCACGCAGTCGCCGGTCGATGTCTTCCAGGGTGTCGCGGCCGTAGTGTTCCGGTTCGCGTCTCCCCAGGAGATTGAGGTTGGGACCATGCAGGACGAGGATGTTGGCCATGTCGCTTCCAGTCACGGCCTCCCGAAACCGTTCCGGGAGGGAGGCAACGCATTGTGCCGTAGCGGCATGTTCCTGTCCAGACGCGTGAAATTCTCGACGGTTTCCTGCAGGATCGTGCAGGATGGCGTTCAGAGCAGGCCCTTGATCTCGCGCTCCAGGTCTTCCCGGCTCACCTCGCCGCGATGGGTGTGGCGGATCTGGCCGGCGCGGTCCACCACGGCGGTGTAGGGCAGGGCGCCGAAGCGGTTGCCGAAGGCCTTGGCCGCCTCGATTCCGGCCTCGTCACCCACGAGGATGGGATAGTCGATGCCGATCTGTTCCACGAAGGCCTGGGCCTTGTCGGGGTTGTCCAGGGCGATGCCGACGAACACCACGCCTTCATCACGGTATTGTTGATAGAGGGCATTGAAGTCGGGCATTTCCTTGCGGCACGGGGGGCACCAGGTGGCCCAGAAGTTGACCACCATCACGCGACCGGCCCATTCCTCGGAGCGGCGCAGCTCGCCGTCCAGGTCGGGCAGGGCGAATGTCGGTGCCGGCGTGCCCACGGCCTCCTGCGCGGCCTTGGCGCCGGGGGTGGTGCTCTGGTACCAGTCGTAGAGGGCATCGCCCAGCAGGGCGCCACCGATGAAGACGGCGAGATAGCCGAGGCGTTTTACCCAGGGGTTGTCACGGTTCATGTCTCATCCCTCCAGGGCGCGGCGGGCGTGTTCACGGAAGCGCTCCGCCTCCAGGAAACCCACCAGGCGATAGGGGCGGCGCTCCTCGCCTTGGGGAGTGAAGAACAGGATGGCGGGGGGGCCGATGAGGCCGTAGCGCCGCAGCAGGGCCTTGGCATCGTCGTCGTTGGCGGTGACATCGGCCTTGACCAGGACGGCTTGGGACAGGACCTGTTGTACTCCGGGGTCGGAGAAGGTGTAGCGCTCCATTTCTTTGCAGGAGATACACCAGTCGGCGTAGAAGTCCAGCATCAGCGGCCGTCCCTCGGCGCGCGCCTGGGCCAGCAGCCGCTCCAGCTCGGCCTCGGTGCGGATGGTATGGAATTCGATCGTGCTGCTGGGCTGAGTGCCGCCGGCCAGCACGGCGCCGCGCAATGGTTGCAGCGGGTCCTTGCCGCCCATGGCCACTCCCACCAGCAGCAGGGTGCCATAGATGAACAGGATCAGCCCCAGCCCCTTCCACAGTCGGCGCCAGCCGCTCACCCCCGCCTCCATGCGGTCCAGCGCCCCCATGTAGATGGAGGAGACGATGAGCAGCACCGCCCACAGAGTCATGGCCAGCCATTCGGGGATGATGCGTTCCAGCATCCACACCGCCACCGCCAGCATCAATACCCCGAAGACGGCCTTGACGGCGTTCATCCACGGACCGGCCTTGGGCAGCAGCTTGCCGGCGGAGGTGCCCAGCAGCAGCAACGGGGCGCCCATGCCCATGGAGAGGGCGAACAGGGCGATACCGCCCAGCACCGCGTCGCCGGTCTGGCCGATGTAGATGAGGGCCCCGGCCAGGGGGGCGGCGACGCAGGGGCCGACGATGAGGGCGGAGAGAAAACCCATCACCGCCACACCGGTGAGGGTGCCGCCCTTGCGGCGGTTGGCCGCCTCGCTGAGCTTGGATTGCAGCGAGGCGGGGAGCTGCAGGTCGTAGAAGCCGAACATGGACAGGGCCAGCAGTACGAACACCAGGGCGAAGGTGCCCAGTACCCAGGGATTCTGGAAGGCAGCCTGGAGGTTGGCGCCGAACAGGCCGGCGATCACCCCGGCGACGGTGTAGGTGGCGGCCATGGCGAGCACGTACACCAGCGAGAGGGTGAAGGCGCGCCGGGTGGTGAGCCCCTCCCCTTGACCCACGATGATGCTGGAGAGGATGGGGATCATGGGGAACACGCAGGGGGTGAAGGCCAGCAGCAGTCCGAAGCCGAAGAAGGTGAGGACGGTGAGCCAGATGCTGGTGTCGGCCAGGCTCTGGGCGATACGGTCCTGTTCGGCCACGGGGATGTCGGCAGGTGCGTTGGCGATCGCGGCCGGGGGTGTTTCAGGGGTGGCCTCAGCGGCGGCCGGCAGCAGGATGGGGCTGGTCTTGCTCTGCGGTGGATAACACAGGCCGCGGTCGGCGCAGCCTTGATATTTCACTTCCAGCTGGAGCTCCAGTGGGCCGCCGGCGGGGCGGATGACGGGGATGACCGCCTCCACCGAGCGGTGATAGACCTCCATGCGTCCGAAGGATTCGTCGTCCGTGAATTCGCCGGGGGGGAGGGCGGGGGCGCCCAGGGTGATTCCCTCGGGAGGGTCTTGCAGTTGGAAGGCGAATTTCTCCCGGTAGAGGTAGTAGCCTTCCCGGATCTCCCAGCGGGCACGGATGGCATGGGGGCCGGCGGCCTCGGCGGAGAAGATGAATACTTGATCGGGGGGTAGGACTTCCGTGTCGCCGCCGTCCAGGCCGAGGGTACGACCCAGCCGTTCCAGCAGGCCGAGGTTTTCCCCTTTTTCTGCCACAGGTTCGGGGGAGGCGGCGGCTGGGGGCGTGAAGGCCGCGGCCGGAATGAGATGAGCGCGCAGGGTGCGTTTCATCGGGGGATAGCAGACCCCCAGGTCGGCGCAGCCCTGGAAACGGACCTCGACCTCCACCGTATCGGTCTCGGGGCGGCTGCGGATGGGCAGATCCACAGACACGGTATGGCGCAGGGTCTCCACCCGGCCGAAGAATTCGTCGTCTTTCTCCTCACCACGGGGGATGCGGGCCTCGCCCAGTTCCAGGCCGGGGGTGAGGGCCGAGAAACCGAACTTGCTTCGATAGAGGTAATAGCCTTCATGGACCTTCCATTCGGCGCGCAGAGTGTCGGCATCGACGGCGTAGAGGCGGACGGGAAAGGCCTCGTCGGGGGGGAGAGGCTCTTCCTGCGCCAGGGCGGCAGCGGGGAGAAGGGCCAATAACAACAGCACCAGGCGCAAGGTCATTGGGGTTGGACCTCTTGTTGGATCCATTGCAGGTAGTCGGGCAGGCCGTATGCCATTGGGACCGCGACGATTTCGGGGAGTTCGTAGGGGTGCAGCTCACGCAGGCGGCTCTCCAGCTCGGGATAGCGCGCTCGGGTGGTCTTGGCCAGCAAAAGGAATTCCGCCGCGGTCTGAAGTTTGTCTTCCCAGTGGAAGAAAGAGGTGATGCCGGCCAGTACGTTGACGCAGGCGGCCAGGTGTTCGCGCACCAAGGTCTCGGCGATGTCCAGGGCCTTCTCCCCGGGAGGGCAGGTGCAATAAACGATGAGGTGGGTGTCCGCGCTCTGCTCGCTCAAAAGAACCTCCCATCGGCTGTTTGCCAGTTGAAATCCGCTGCGCAGGGCTTGGCATTGTAGCGCGCCCCGCGCATGCTTGGCATGTCAGCCACCCTTGAAAACGGAGGTGGCCGTCGCCATATCCCTTCATCAAACCACATGAGGGCGCCTTCTTGTTTCGCAGCCTCTTTCTTCTATTTCTCGTCGTCCCCCTGGTGGAAATTTACCTGCTCATCAAGGTGGGCAGTGTCATCGGGGCGTTGCCCACGGTGGCCCTGGTGGTGTTCACTGCCGCTCTGGGGGCGGTGTTGCTTCGCTGGCAGGGGATCTCCACCCTCGGGCGGGTGCAGCAGGCCCTGCTCCGCGGCGAGCTGCCGGCGGTGGAGATTCTCGAGGGGGCGGTGTTGCTGGTGGCCGGGGCCTTGTTGCTGACACCGGGTTTTTTCACCGACGCCCTGGGGTTCGCCGCGCTCGTCCCCCGTATTCGTCGCGCCTTGGTTCAGGCGTTGTTGCGCCGTTTGCAGGCCCGGGTGTTTCCCTTCCCGCCTGATGACGGCGGCCCCGGCCCCGGCACTCGTGGTCCACGGGTGTTGGATGGGGAGTGGCGCCGCGAGGATTGATCGCTGGGCGGGATTTGCACTCGTGCCTTGACAGGGGGGCGATGGCGACTATTATTTTGGCACTCGAATTCTGAGAGTGCTAAAAATCGAGCGTTATCCGGATTCCCATAGAAGACCTAGAGAACAGGAGTCAGTCATGAATATTCGTCCGTTGCACGACCGCGTGGTCATCGAGCGCATGGAAGAGGAACAGACCACCCCGGGTGGCATCGTCATTCCCGACACCGCCAAGGAGAAGCCGCACCGCGGCAAGGTGCTCGCCGTGGGCAATGGCAAGCTGCTGGACAATGGCGAGATTCGCCCCCTGGATGTGAAGGTGGGTGATGTGGTGCTGTTCGGCAAGTATGCCGGCACCGAAGTGACCATCGGAGAAGAGGACTACCTCATCATGCGCGAGGAAGACATCCTCGCCGTGATCGAGTGAGCCGAAACCAATTTTTGATCAGAATTCCAGAGAGGAAACGAACATGACTGCCAAAGAAGTCAAATTCGGTGACGAGGCCCGTCAGCGCATCATCGCCGGCGTCAACATCCTGGCCAATGCGGTGAAGGTGACCCTGGGCCCGCGTGGGCGCAACGTGGTGCTGGAGAAGAGCTTCGGCGCCCCCACCATCACCAAGGACGGGGTCTCGGTGGCCAAGGAGATCGAACTGGAAGACAAATTCGAGAACATGGGCGCCCAGATGGTGAAAGAGGTCTCCTCCCAGACCTCCGACGTGGCCGGTGACGGCACCACCACTGCTACCGTGCTGGCCCAGGCCATTCTCACCGAGGGGCTGAAGGCGGTGGCCGCCGGCATGAACCCCATGGACCTCAAGCGCGGCATCGACAAGGCTGCTGCCGCCCTGGTGGAGGAACTGAAGAAGCTCTCCACCCCCTGCGAG
>JALSHN010000357.1 GCA_026982215.1 Gammaproteobacteria bacterium | reverse complement strand
GGGGGGGAGAACGGGCGTTTGGCGATCCTCATCTATCACCGGGTGTTGCCCAGCCCCGATCCACTCCGTCCCGGAGAGCCGGATGCCGGCCGTTTCGAATGGCAGATGGAGGTGCTGGCCTCGCTGTGCAATGTGTTGCCCTTGTCCGAGGCCGTGTTCCGACTGCGGGAAGGCAGCCTGCCGCCACGGGCAGTGGCCATCACCTTCGATGATGGTTATGCCGACAATCTGGACGTGGCGACCCCCATCTTGCAGCGCTGGGGTCTGCCGTCCACCCTGTTCGTGGCCACTGCCTTTCTCGACGGGGGTATCATGTGGAACGACGTGGTGCTGGAAACCTTTGCCCACCTGCCGTCGGGGCGGGTGGATTTGTCGTCGGTGGGCCTGGGTGTGGTGGAGATCGGTGACGATCTCGACCGCCGTCGTCATGCCGCAAGCGTACTTGGTGCACTCAAATACCGCCCTGTGGAGGAGCGTGTCCGTTTGGCCCATGGGCTGGCCGAATACGCGGGTGTGAGCCTGCCCCGGGATTTGATGCTGGACCGTGAACGATTGATCGCCATGAGTCGCCGGGACTGGGAGATTGGCGGGCACACGGTGAACCACCCCATTTTGTCGATCCTTCCCTCCGACGAAGGACGCCGCGAGATCACCGAGGGCAAAGCAGGATTGGAGCGGATCCTGGGGCGGCCAGTGAGCCTGTTCGCTTATCCCAATGGGAAGCCTGGCCATGATTACACTGATGAACATGTTAAAATGTTACCCGCTGTGGGATTCGAGGCCGCGGTGAGTACTCACTGGGCCGTGAACGATTCGAGCAGTGACCCCTTTCAACTGGCCCGTATCAACATTTGGGATCGGACACCGCTTCGATTTGCCCTGCGCCTCGCCGATGCCTATCGGCGCGGTTCCCCTACCTCTCTTCCGACCACCGTTCGAGTGCCGACATGAGTGATTCCACCCCCGAAGTCTCCATCATCATCCCCGCCTACAACCGGGCCGCTTTCATTGGCGAGGCCATCGATTCGGCCTTGGCCCAGGAGGACGTGGCGACCGAGATCATCCTGGTGGACGGCGCCTCCAGTGACGACACCGTGTGTGTCGCCCGTCGTCATGCCCCTCACGTGCGCATCATTTCCGAACCCGACCGGGGGGTGAGTGATGCCCGCAACAAGGGAATCGCCATCGCCCGCGCGCCCTGGATCGCGTTCCTCGACGCCGATGACATCTGGAAAGCGGAGAAACTCCGGCTGCAGTTGCAGATCGCCCGGGCCGATCCCGAGGTGGCGCTCATTTTCTGTGACGCCTGGCAATACCAGGGTGAGGAGGTCATCATCGAGTCGTTTCTCGCCACCCGCGAGCGTTATCCCAACTTGCCCAAACACCCGGTGGCGGAAGATGCGTACGTCTTCGAGGGCGACATGGCGGTGGAGATCATGCACACCAATTACATCGTCACCACCTCCACCGCGATGGTGAAGACCGAAGTGGCTCGGGCGGTGGAGGGCTTCGATCCCACCCTCAAGGTGTGTGAGGACTAC
>JALSHN010000356.1 GCA_026982215.1 Gammaproteobacteria bacterium | reverse complement strand
TCTCCAGTTGCAGCGCCCGCGCCAGCCGTGCCACCTTGAGGCGTTTCTCCGACAACGGCAACGGCTGTTCCAGATAATGCCGTTCCAGCGACTCGGTGACGAAGGCCACCGGTTCCGCCAACACCGCAAGGATCTTCAAACGCGGAGCGTTGGCCAAGACCCGCCGATTCAGATCCCGCAGCGCCGAATAGACCTGACGGGCCGTCTCCCCCACATGGGCCAGCGGCAACCCCCGCACCCAACGTTCGGCCCCGCGTGGACTGCAATAGGGAGCAGGCTCGGCCGTCTCCGACGGCGGCGGTATCACCAGCCCCTGTCCTGTCTCCACGGAATTCATCACCACCCGGCGCCCGATCGTTTCATCCTCATGGGCTGCTAATCGGCGCGGAAAGGGGAAGCTTGAAGGCGGGGCAAAGGCGAGACCGTCCATACCCCATGAGTGCCATCCTCAGCTTAGCGGCAACTTATAAGGTGCCCCGGCCGACTCGCGCACCAGGCGCGGCACCAAGTACCCCGGCAGCTCGGTGCGCAGCGCCTCCATCAATTCCCCGGCCCGTTCGTCCTCCACCTGGAAATGGGCTGCCCCCGCCACCGGATCCAGCCGATGCAGATAGTACGGCAACACCCCGGCCTGGAACAGGCGCCGGCTCAAGGCCGCCAACACCTCCGCCTCATCGTTGACCCCGCGCAACAACACCGCCTGATTGAGCAACATCACCCCCCGCAGGCGCAACGCCTCCAACGCCATCTCCACCGTCCCATCCACCTCCCGGGCATGATTGGCGTGGATCACCATCACCAGCCGCCGCCCGCGCCCGACCTCCCGCTCCACCCAGGCTAGAAAGCCGGTATCGATACGCTGCGGCAACACCACCGGCATACGGCTATGGAGCCGCAGGGTCACCCTCGACGGCAAAGACGATACCAGCTCCGCCAAACGGGCATCCGAGAGCGAAAGCGGATCCCCGCCGCTGAGGATCACCTCCTCCACCTCCGACCCCACCACCGGCATCTGCAGGCGCTGTTTCTCATAAGGGAAATGGCGACGGAAACAATAACGGCAATGCACAGGGCAGGCACCGGTGGTGATCAGCAACACCCGCCCGTGATATTTGCGCAACACCCCCGGGGCGGCCAATGCCGCCTCATCCCCCACCGGATCGGTCACGAACCCCGCCACCTCCTCCAGCTCCTCTCCCAGGGGCAGGAACTGGCGCAACAGCGGATCATCGGGATCCCCCCGACGCATGCGCTGGAGATAGGGACGCGGCAGTCGCAGAGGAAAACGCCGCGCCGCCGCCCGCGCCCCCGGCAACAACGCCGGCGGCAGCGCCAACAGGCGCCACAACTCATCCACATCCCGCACCGCCCGGGCCAGGATGGAACGCCATTCCCCCGCCTGCCAAGCGGGTCGTTTTCGCGGTATCATGAACCTTTTGAACGTCTTGCTGGATTTAGCGTGAGGATTTCATGGCGACCTACAGCACCAACCAATTTCGCTCCGGCCTGAAGATCATGCTCGACGGCGATCCCTACGTCATCCTGGAGAACGA
>JALSHN010000355.1 GCA_026982215.1 Gammaproteobacteria bacterium | reverse complement strand
CGGGTCTTTCCATCATGAGGGCTCGTGAGTTCCGATCGAAAAGGTCGGACATTGCAGCACAACGGAGAGGAAAAAGAAAACGGGGCGCCTGGACGCCCCGTCTGTTGTCGCGGCAGTCTCGGAGAGATCAGAACTTGATCCGCAGACCGGCGGCGATGACGCTGTCTTCGCCAGTGTAGCCGCTGCCACCGGAGGTAGTGCCATAGCCGGCGTAGATGTCGGTCTTCTTGGCCAGCTTGTGGTCCACGGCCAGGGCCAGACCGGTGTGGTCGTCGTTGGCGCCGGAGGTGGACTCAGCCTGGGAGCCCCAGCTGAGGATGAGGGCGGTCTTGCCCAGGGTATAGGCGGCGTTGACGAACAGGATGTCACCGCCGTAGCCCAGGGCCTCGTCGAGGATTTCGTACTGCACGCCGACGTTGATGTCACCCATGGAGTAGCCGCCGCCGAACTTCATGGCAGTGGCGCTCTTCGGCCCGGAGTTGATGTAGTCGAAGTGGGCCTTGATGGGACCGTTCTTGTAATGCACGCCCAGGCCCATGGTGTTGCTGGCACCTTCGTTCAGCTGGTAGTTGGCCACCACCTTGGCGCCGGCGATACGGGGGGAGTCGTAGCGCACGGTGTTGGTGGAACGACCGCGGTCCGGGCCGGCACCGGAGTGCAGCTTGGACTGGATGCCGAGGAAGCCACGACCTTCCAGCGGGGTGCGGTAGAGGGGATCCACCGTCTTACCGGAGGACTTGTAGCTGGTGGACATGGTGCCTATGCGCACGGTGCCGTATTCCTTGGAGGACAGCCCCAGCCACTGGTCACGATCGATGATGGCGTTCTTTACCGTGCCGCCGGAGGTGTAGGCTTTGCCGCCCCGTTCGGTGGGGTCGGCCTGGAATTCTAGCTTGTAGATGCCCTTCAGGCCGTGATCCAGGTCCATGGAGCCCTTGACGCCGATGGCGGAGGTGTTGTGATCCAGTCGCAGCTCACCACCGTTGGCGTTGTCGAACTTGGCGGCATAGACGTTGAGCACGCCATAGACCTTGGGGCCTGCGGCTTGGGCGGCGACGGGGGTGGCCAGCGCGGCGGCGACGGCCAGAGCAGTCAGTTTCTTGTTCATCCTTAACTCCCTCTTGTGTTTTGGCGAAAAACGGCCAAGGGCAGTTTTATACAACCTGCGTGCTGAATGCAACAGTTGAATTGTTTTTGTCTCTGGTGTGTTGCGTCGATGCAACACTGAAGGGTGAACAAAAAGAAGGCGCCTTGCGGCGCCTGATAGGGATGGCTGGGGGACTAGGATTCGAACCTAGATTGACGGAGTCAGAGTCCGCTGTCCTGCCGTTAGACGATCCCCCAAGAAAAACCGATCAACGCTTGGAGTATTGTGGCGCGCGACGTGCCTTGTGCAGCCCGACCTTCTTGCGTTCCACCTTGCGGGCGTCGCGGGTGACGAAACCAGCCTGGCGCAGGGGGCGCTTGAGGGTCTCGTCGTAGGCGATGAGTGCCCGGGTGATGCCGTGGCGGATGGCGCCGGCCTGGCCGGTGATGCCGCCGCCGCGCACGGTCACCTTGATGTCGAAGCCGTCGGCGGCGTCCACCAGCTCCAGCGGCTGACGGACCACCATGCGTGCGGTCTCGCGCCCGAAATACTGATCCAACGGGCGGCCGTTGACGATGATGTTGCCGCTGCCACGCTTCATGAACACCCGCGCGGAGGAGCTCTTGCGTCGCCCGGTGCCGTAGTAGTACTGCTGTGCCATAACCTGAATCCCGTTGTGTTTTAGATGTCCAGGGTCTTGGGCTGCTGCGCCGCGTGGCGGTGCTCGCTGCCGGCATAGACCTTCAGTTTGCGGAACATCGCCCGTCCCAGGGGGTTCTTGGGCAGCATGCCCTTGACCGCCTTTTGAATGACCCGCTCAGGGTGCTCTTGGATGAGCTTCTCGAAATTGGTGCTTTTCAGGCCACCGGGATAACCGGTGTGATGATGGTACATCTTGTCCTGCGCCTTGCGCCCGGTGACCCGGACCTTCTCGGCGTTGATGACGATGATGTAGTCGCCGGTGTCCACGTGGGGGGTGTATTCGGGTTTGTGCTTGCCACGCAGACGGCGGGCGATCTCGCTGGCGAGGCGGCCCAGGGTCTTGCCGCTGGCATCGACCACGTACCACTCCCGCTGCACGGAATCGGGTTTTGCGCTGTAGGTTTTCATGGATTGGGTGCTTCCTGAGCCAGTGCTGCTTCGGAAAAGGCGCTAAATCCTACGCAGGCGGCGAGGTGCTGTCAATAGGAAAAAAGAAGGCCGGGCTGAGCCGGCCGCGTAAATCCACCTCAGGGAGGGTGGGGGGTAAGACCCAACATAGGGAGGGTATTATTCTAATATTAGATTGTTCTAAATTGCAACTATGCTGATCGGGGTATCCTTAAGGGATGACGAGATCAAAGGATCCACAAGGGCAAGACTGGGCCGAGGCGGCAGGGCAGTGTGTGCTGTGCGGGATGTGTTCCCGCGTCTGTCCCACTTATCACTTATATAAGGAAGAAGGGGAATCACCGCGGGGGCGGGTGGTGATGATGCAGGCCCTGCTGGCTGGCGAGACGGTGGGGGAGCGCTGGCGGGAGCATCTGGATCATTGCCTCGGGTGTCGGGCTTGTGAGGCCGTGTGCCCGTCGGGGGTGGCCTATGGGCCCTTGCTCGACGGGGTGCGTGCCCGTTTCGCGCCCTCGGCGCCGACATGGGTGGATCGCTTTGCCGCAGGGGTAAGGTGGTGGCGACGGTTGGGTCCCTTGCTGCGCTTGGGCCGGCGCCTTCATGCCTTGCCGGCCCTGCCTGGGGTGGGCAGACCGCCCCTGTTGCCTCCCCAGGGGCGTTGGGCGAGGCGTTATCCAGCCCAGGGGCCGTTCCGGGGGGAGGTGACCTTGTTCCTGGGGTGCGTGGCTTCCTTATGGGACCGGGATACCTTGGTGGCCACGGTGCGCCTGTTGCGTCTGGCGGGTTATGCCGTGCGGGTGCCCCCTTCCCAGGGGTGTTGCGGGGCCCTGGCCTGGCATGAGGGGCGGGAGGGCGAGGGCCGCAGGTTGGCGGAGCGTCTGTTGGAGGCCTTGACGGGGGAGGGGCCGGTGGTGACCGCGGCCACCGGCTGTTCCGCCCATCTGCGGGAATATGGCGCGGTGCTGGGTGAGGCGGGGGCGGCATTCGCGAACCGGGTGTGCGAGGCGGGGAGTTTGATCGATATCGAATCCTTGCCGGTGCGCTGGCGCGACGCGCCGTTGCGGGTGGCATTGCATGTGCCGTGTTCCCAGGCCTTCGTCTGGCGCCAGCCGGCGCTCTATCGCCGCCTGTTGGAGGCCCTGCCGGGGGTGGAGGTCGTGACCTGGGAGGCCGGCCTCTCTTGTTGTGGCGCCGGGGGGGGGCGCCTGCTCCATGAACCGGAGCAGGCGGAGCGGTTGCGCGAGCGCTGGGTGGCTGCGTTGCGGAAATTGCAGGTGGATGTGGCGGTGACCAGTAATGTGGGCTGCCGGTTGCATCTGGCACCGGGCCTGGAGCGGATGGACATCCGCTTGCTCCATCCGCTAGCCTTGATCGAACAACGCATCGATGAGGTGGAGTCGTGACTGCGCGCAGTTATTCCCTGTTGGATCGTTTGTTGATGACCGTGGACCAGGGGCTGCGGACCCTGGCGGCGCCACCGCCCACCACGGAGCGCCCCTATCCCGCCGAGGGGGTGGCGGAGGCGGAGTTGAGCGAACGGGAACGGCGTCACGTCATTGGTTTGATGCGGGTCAATCACGCCGGGGAGATCTCCGCCCAGGGGCTCTATCAGGGCCAGGCGTTGACCGCCGAGCTGCCTGAGGTGCGGGCGCAGATGGAGCGGGCGGCCCTGGAGGAGAACGATCATCTGGATTGGTGCGAGCGGCGCTTGGAGGAGTTGGGTGGGCGTCCCAGTGTGCTCAATCCCTTGTGGTACGGTGGCTCATTGGCCATTGGGGCCTTCGCCGGTTGGGTGGGGGATCGCTGGAGTCTGGGGTTCGTGGTGGAGACCGAGCGGCAGGTGGAGCGGCATCTGGATTCCCATCTGGAGGCCTTGCCGCAGCAGGATGAGCGCAGCCGAAAGATCCTCGAGCAGATGCGTGAGGATGAGATTCATCATGCCGAGACGGCCCGGGCGGCGGGGGCGGCGGAATTGCCTCGGCCGGTACGCGGTCTGATGCGCCTCACTTCCCGAATCATGACCACCACCGCCTATCGCCTCTGAGGGTTTTTCAGTCCTCTTCCAGTTGGGGGAGGTTGCGGCCGTAGAAGATCTCTTGCATCTCGCGGCGCAGGTCACGGCGGATGCGTTCGGCCTCCTCGGGGGCGAGGTCGCTCTCCGAGATGCCGAACAGGTAATTGTCCAGATCAAACGCCTTGAGCAGCATCTTGGTGTGGAAGATGTTCTCTTGATAGACGTTGACGTCGATCATCTGGTAGCGCGCCTTGGTGTCTTCGGCGATGAAGTTCTGGATGGAGTTGATGGTGTGGTCGATGAAGTGCTTGGTGCCGTCTTCGTCACGGGTGAAGCCGCGGACCCGGTAGTCGAGGGTGACGATGTCGGAGTCGAAGCTGTGGATGAGGAAGTTCAACGCCCGCAGCGGTGAGATGCGCCCACAGGTGGAGACATCGATGTCGGCGCGGAAGGTGGAGATGCCGTTGTGGGGGTGGCTCTCCGGGTAGGTGTGGACGGTGATGTGGCTTTTGTCCAGGTGAGCTACCACTGTCTCGGGCAGCGGCCCGGGGGCCTCTTCCCTGGCTTCTTCCTCGGCCAGGGCAGCGGAGCTCACCGGTTCCTCGGAGATGAGCATGGTCACCGAGGCGCCTTGGGGCTCGTAGTCCTGACGAGCGACGTTGAGGATGTTGGCGCCGATGAGATGGGCCACTTCGGTGAGGATGTGGGTGAGCCGTTCGGCGTTGTATTCCTCGTCGATGTATTCGATGTATTCCCGCCGTTGTTGCGGTGTCTGGGTGTAACAGATGTCGTAGATGTTGAAGCTCAAGGATTTGGTGAGGTTGTTGAATCCGTGGAGCTTGATCTTGTGGTTGAAACTGCGGGGCATGGCGCGCTTTCTGCCTCAGCGTGCGGCGATGGGGGGATGGTGGATCATTTGCACGGTGGTGCCGTCGGGGTCCAGGCAGTAGAAACTGCGGGCGCCGTCGCGGTGGGTGCGGGGGGCGGTTTTCATGGAGACTCCCTGGGCTTGCAGGAAGTGGTACCAGGCATCCACGTCTTCGGGGCGTTCCAGGATGAAACCGATGTGGTCCAGGCGCTGGGGGCCGTCCAGCGGGCCGGGGGCACGGTGGAGGGCCAGGTTGTCGTTGCCCGAGCAGAGGTAGACGTTGTCGGCGTCCGGGCGCCACTCCACTTCCATGCCCAGCAGCTCCACGTAGAAGCGTTCGCAGGCCTCCAGGTCCCGGACGAACAGGGCGACGTGGCGCATGCCGCGATGACGGGGGGGGCGGGGGGCGTTACCGGACAAGGCGTACCTCGTGGTCATGGGTGATCTTCACCGTCTTGGCGAGCATCAGGGAGGCGGAGCAATATTTTTCCGCGGAGAGCTGCACGGCGCGGGCCACTTGGCGTTCGCTCAAGCCTTCGCGGCCGCTGACGATGAAATGGATGTGGATGTGGGTGAACACCTTGGGCGGCGTCTCGGCCCGTTCGGCGCTGAGCTCCACTTCACAGTCGACGATGGGTTGGCGGGCGCGCTTGAGGATGTGCACCACGTCGTAGGCGGTGCAACCGCCGGTTCCGAGCAGGATGAGCTCCATGGGGCGCAGTCCCAGGTTCTTTCCGCCCCCTTCGGGGGGACCGTCGAGCACCACGGGGTGCCCGCTGTCGGCGGTGCCGACGAATTGTACCCCTTCGACCCACTTGAGCCGTGCTTTCATGCGGCTGAACCCGAAACGATGGAAAACGACTATGTTAGCACGTCTGGGCGGTGATTCGAGAACGGGCTGGCGGCCATGAAACAGCCGGAGTTCGAGGCTCCACTCTCGCGCCTCACCGAGGGGAAGCGTCGTCAGGAGACCGGCAATCCAGCCATCGATCGTTTCCTGGCCCATTGCCTGCGGCGCAGTTATCCGGCCAAGAGCACTATCATCCACGAGGGGGACACCCCGGATGTGCTCTATTACCTCATCGAGGGGTCGGTGGCGGTGGTGATGGAGGACGAGGAGGGCAAGGAGATCGTGCTCGCCTATCTCAACCGCGGGGATTTCTTCGGTGAGATGGGGCTGTTCGAGGACCAGCCGCGGCGGACCGCCTGGGTACGGGCGCGGACGGAGTGTGTGCTGGGGGAGATGGGTTATGCCCGTTTCCGCCAATTGGCCCATGAGGATCCGGATCTGTTGTTTGAGCTGGCCGGGCAGATGGCGGCGCGGCTGAAGAATACCTCCCGCAAGGTGGGGGATCTGGCCTTTTTGGATGTCACCGGCCGCATCGCCCGTACTTTGCTGGATCTGTGCCACGAGCCGGATGCCATGACCCACCCCGAGGGGATGCAGATCCGCATCACCCGGCAGGAACTGGGGCGGATCGTCGGCTGTTCCCGGGAGATGGCCGGCCGGGTGCTGAAGGACCTGGAGGAGCGGGGGCTGATCCAGGTCTCCGGCAAGACCATCGTGGTGCTGGGCAGCCGCTAGTCGCTGGGAAAGAACAACCGCCGTAGTGCCTCGCCCGGGTCAGGGGCGCGCATGAAGGCCTCGCCCACCAGAAAGGTGTAGACCCCGTGTTCCAGCATGAGCTCGACGTGTTCCCGTTCCAGGATGCCACTCTCGGTGACCAGGTGGCGGTCTGGGGGGATGGCGGGGAGGAGGTCCAGGGTGGTGCGCAGGTCCACCTGGAAACTGCGCAGGTCGCGGTTGTTGATGCCGATGAGCCGTGCCGGGGTCGCCAGGGCCCGTTCCAGCTCCCGGGCATCGTGGACCTCCAGCAGTACGTCCAGACCCAGTTCCATGGCCTGTTGGCTGAAATCGCGCAATTGGGCGTCGTCCAGGGCGGCGGCGATGAGCAGGATGCAATCGGCCCCCAGGACCCGGGCCTCCAGGATCTGATAGGGATCGATGGTGAAGTCCTTGCGCAACACCGGCAGCGAAACGGCGGCGCGTGCGGCCTGCAGGTAAGCGTCGTGGCCCTGGAAGAAGTCTTGGTCGGTGAGCACGGAGAGGGCGGTAGCACCGGCACGGGCGTAACTGCGGGCGATCTCGGCGGGATGGAAGTCGGCCCGGAGCACCCCCTTGCTGGGGGAGGCCTTTTTGATCTCGGCGATCACCGCGGGCCGTCCTTGGGCCACCCGTGCCTCCAGGGCGGCGCGGAAGCCGCGCACGGGCGGTGCTTCCGCGAGCCGATTACGGAGCTCGCTCTCCGGATGCCGGGCCCGACGCTCGGCCACCTCTTCGGCCTTGCGGGCGAGGATGCGCTTGAGGATGTCGGGGGTGTCCGGGCTCATGTGCCGGCCAGCTCCGCGGTGAGCCGGACCAGGGCCTCCAGTTTTGCCAACGCCCGGCCGCTGTCGATGGCCTCGGCGGCCCGTTCCAGGCCGTCGGGAAGGGTGTCGGCCAGTCCGGCGGTGTAGATGGCGGCGCCGGCATTGGCGATGACGATCTCCCGGGCCGGGCCGGGGCGGCCCTCCAATACGGCGCGCATCATCGCCAGGCTCTCCTCCACCGAATCCACCACCAAGCTCTCCAGGGGGGCGGGGGTGAGTCCCAAAGCCTCGGGGTCGAGTACGTCTTCGCGGATCTCCCCGCCCTTGAGTTCGGCGATGCGGGTGGGAGCGTGGATGCTGATTTCGTCCAGGCCGTCTTCGGCGTGGACCACCATCACGTGACGGCTGCCCAGGCGGGCGAGCACCTCGGCCAGCGGCCGGACCCAATGGGCGCTGAAGACCCCGATCACCTGATTGGGGGCCCCGGCGGGGTTGGTGAGCGGGCCCAGCAGATTGAACACCGTGCGCACGCCCATCTCCCGCCGGGGGCCGATGGCGTGTTTCATGGCGCCGTGGTGGGCGGGGGCGAACAGGAAGCCGATCCCCACCTCGCGGATGCAGCGGGCCACCTGCTCGGGGCCGAGGTCCAGGCGGATACCGGCGGCCTCGAGGACGTCGGCCGAGCCGGAGCGGCTGGAGACCGAGCGGTTGCCGTGCTTGGCCACCCGGGCCCCGGCGCCGGCGGCCACGAAGGCGGCGGTGGTGGAGATGTTGAAGGTGCCGGCGGCGTCGCCTCCGGTGCCGCAGGTGTCCACCAGGTGGGGGAGATCGCCCAGCTCCACCCGGGTGGCCAGCTCGCGCATCACCCGGGCGGCGGCGGTGATCTCGGCCACCGTCTCCCCCTTCATGCGCAGTCCGATCAGAAAACCGCCGATCTGGGCCGGGGTGGCCGCGCCGGTCATGATCTGACGCATCACCTCGCCCATTTCCGCCTCACTGAGGTCGCGGCGGCCCACCACCGCGGCGATCGCTGCCTTGATGTCCATCAACTGCCGGTCTCCTGTAGCTGAGTGGGGGGCTCCACACCGAGGAAGTTGGCCAGCAGACGGTGGCCGTGCTCGGTGAGGATGGATTCGGGATGGAACTGGACCCCTTCGATGGCAAACGCCCGGTGGCGGACCCCCATGATCTCCTCCATGCCGCCGTCGGCTTTCTTGGTCCAGGCGGTGACCTCCAGACAATCGGGGAGGCTGGCCGGGTCGATCACCAGGGAATGGTAACGGGTGGCCTGGAAGGGCGAGGGCAGGCCGCGGAACACCCCCTGCCCGCGGTGATACACCGGGGAGGTCTTGCCGTGCATGATGGCTCCGGCGTGGATGATCCGCCCGCCGAAGGCCTGGCCGATGGCCTGGTGTCCCAGACAGACCCCCAGGATGGGGATGCGCCCGGCGAAGTGGCGGATGGCGGCCACCGAGATCCCGGCCTGGTCGGGGGTGCAGGGGCCGGGGGAGATCACCAGGTGTTCGGGGGCCAGGGACTCGATCTCCTCGATGCTGATGCGATCGTTGCGGAACACCTGCACCTCGGCCCCCAGCTCGCCGAAATATTGCACCAGGTTGTAGGTGAAGGAGTCGTAGTTGTCGATCATCAACAGCATGGGGCACCCCCTTGTTCGAGAGGGGGATTCTAACATCGCGGGCTTGCCTTGAAGCGCCTCCCTCGTGAGAATAGGCCCCTCAAAAGACGCTTCCCCGGGAGAGACCCCGCCGCGAGCGGGGCGCCGAAGGCGCAACGGCCCGGAATCGCTCAGGCAAAAGGACCGGGGGAGAGCTTGACTCTGGAGAGCGGCCGATGGCCCACCGAAGGGGGTAAGGCGCGCAAGGCGCCGGAAACTCTCAGGTTCGCGGACAGAGGGGCGGGGCGGCGCATGCCGCGATGACCCGTTCCCCACTGAGAGGCGAATCCCATGGCCGAGGCCGAGCAGTTGAAACACACCCCCCTCATCGATCAGCATCGTCGCGCCGGGGCGCGACTGGTGGACTTCGCCGGTTGGGCGATGCCGTTGCACTACGGCTCCCAGGTGGAGGAACACCACCAGGTACGCCGTCACGCCGGGATGTTCGACGTCTCCCACATGACCGTGGTGGACGTGGGTGGGGCCGAGGCCCGCCCCTATCTGCGGACGTTGATCGCCAACGACATCGCCCGCCTCCAGCCCGGCCAGGCCCTCTATGGCTGCATGCTCAACGCGCGTGGCGGGGTGGTGGACGACCTCATCGTTTACGACCTGGGAGAAGGGGCCTACCGGGTGGTGGTCAACGCCGCCACCCGGGACAAGGACCTGGAATGGATGAGCCGGCATGCCGAGGGCCGGGCAGTGGCCCTGGCGGTGCGCGATGATCTGGCGATGATCGCCATCCAGGGGCCGCGGGCATGCGAGCTCACCCTCCTCCTGTTGCCCCAGTCGCTACGTGCCGCCGCCCGCGAGCTCCCCCCCTTTCATGCCGCTGCCGGCAGAGGGTGGTTCGTGGCCCGCACCGGCTATACCGGCGAGGACGGTTTCGAGGTGATGTTGCCCGCCGAGGCCGCCGCGGATTTCTGGGAGACGCTGCGAGAGGCCGGGGTGGCCCCGGCCGGGCTGGGTGCCCGTGACACCCTGCGCCTGGAGGCCGGGATGGCCCTCTACGGTCAGGACATGGACGAAGACACCACGCCTCTGGAGAGTGGTCTGGGGTGGACGGTGGCTTGGGAGCCCCAAGACCGCGACTTCATCGGTCGGGAGGCCCTGGAGGCGCAGCGCGCCGCCGGGGTGAGCCGTAAGCGGGTGGGCCTGGTGCTGGAGGGCCGGGGGGTGATCCGCAGCGGCATGGTGGTCCATACTCCCCAGGGCGAGGGGCGGGTCACCTCTGGTGGTTTTTCCCCCACCCTGGGGCAGGCCATCGCCCTGGCCCGAGTACCGGCCGGGGTCGGTCCGGACACTCCGGTGACGGTGGAGATCCGCGGCCGGCGCCAGCCGGCGCGGGTGGTGCGCCCCCCCTTCGTCCGTCACGGCAAACCGTGTCTTTGAATGAAATCAGCGAACCCAACTCCATGAACGAGGCAGAGCCATGAGCGAGATCCCTGACCATTTGCTGTACACCGAGACCCACGAATGGGTGGAGGTGGAAGACGACGTCGCCACCACCGGCATCACCGATTTCGCCCAGGAGCAACTGGGGGACCTGGTCTACGTCGAACTCCCCGAAGTGGGCAGTTCGGTGGTGGCCGGGGAGGTGTGCGGAGTGATCGAGTCGGTGAAGGCCGCTTCCGACCTCTACGCCCCCCTCTCCGGGGAGGTGGTGGAGGTGAACGAGGACCTCACCGACGCCCCCGAACTGATCAACAAGGACCCCTACGGCGACGGCTGGATGTTCCGTATCAAACTGAGCGACTCCTCTGAGCTGGATGCCCTGCTGGACGCCGAGCGTTACCAGAAATTCGTCGTCGAGGAGAGCTGATGGCCTTCATCCCCCACACCCCGGAAGAAACCGCCGCC
>JALSHN010000354.1 GCA_026982215.1 Gammaproteobacteria bacterium | reverse complement strand
CTCCGGCGACAGCCTGGCCGCCATCCGCCGTCTGTTCACTCCCGAGTTCCGCAACCGCCTCGATGCCATCGTGCAATTCAAGCCACTCGATGGCGAGACCATTCGCTTCGTGGTGGACAAATTCATCTCCCAGCTGGAGGCTCAGTTGATGGAGAAGAATGTCACCATCGAACTCAGCGATGCGGCGCGCGACTGGCTGGCGGAAAAGGGTTACGACGCCAACATGGGGGCCCGTCCCATGGCCCGGGTGGTGAGCGAACACATCAAGAAGCCGCTGGCCGAAGAGCTGCTGTTCGGTCGCCTCACCCGGGGAGGGAAGGTGTACATCGACGTGTACGACGGAGAGTTGAAACTGGAGGTGGCAGAACCCGAACCGGCGTGAGGGAATTCGCAAGGGAAAACGAAAAAGGAAAACTTCCCACCCGGCCCGCACTTCATCGGCGGGCCTTTTTCATTTGGCGCGATAGACGATGCGTCCCTTGGTGAGATCGTAAGGTGTCAGCTGAACCACCACTCGGTCACCGGTGAGGATACGGATATAGTGTTTACGCATCTTGCCGGAAATGTGCGCAGTGACCACGTGGCCGTTGTCCAATTCCACGCGAAACATGGTGTTGGGAAGGGTCTCGATGACCGTCCCTTCCATTTCGATACTTTCTTCTTTGGCCATTCATGCCCTCCGAGAACCGCTTTCAATCGCTAAACTCATGTTTTTGGAGCGCGTATTATACTGGCCGCCGCCGCCCATTCCTAGCGGGACGCTCGGAGGAAATAATCGTCCCGCTCCAACCCGGAACAAAGGGGTTTCCGGTATAATAACCCTAAGACTTTCCGGCACTCATCGATCGAGAGGCCCAATGGAACTCGACAAAAACAAGGTGATCATCAAAGGCGTCACGGAGGACGGGCGACGGTTTCGTCCCAGTGACTGGGCCCAGCGCCTCTCCACGGCAGCGGCGGCCATGATGCCGCAAACCCGGGAGCGCCGGGCACGGCGGCCTTTTCACCCCAAGGTGAACACCGCTCTCATCGACGGTATCAATAGCGTGGTGGTGGACAAGACCTTGGCCGAAGAGGACCCCCGGCTGTACAACTTCTTGATCAATTTCGCCAAGGAAAACGGTCTGGTGGTGGAAAACCTGGACTGACGCCAGCTTCGGGGGAACAAGCCCCCCGCGATAGGATCAATCCGGCACACTTTCCCCCTCGTCATCCCAGTTCTTGATGAAATTCTTGAGCATCTTGTTCTCGTAGCGGATTTCTTCCAGCAAGGCATCCGCCAGGTCGCTCATGGAGATCATGCCACAAATCTTTCCACCGTCGTCCAACACCGGCAGATGGCGGATACGGTGGGTGGTGGGATTCTCCAGCATCAGGGTCATGGCCTGCTGAATCTCCATGTCACCGGAACAGGATACGAGACGGGTGGCCATCACCTCACTCACCGTGAGCTCCGCCGCCCGCGCGCCGTGATCCCCCAGGGCGCGCAAAACGTCGCGCTCGGTGATGATTCCCACCGCTTCTTCACCCTGAAATACCAACAGGGCCCCGGTGCCGGCCTCACTCATGCTCTGAGCCGCCTGGTGTAAGGTGTGTTGCGGCGAGACACGGACGATCTCGTGTCCCTTCCTGTCCAGCACCTCAATGATGCGCATGATAGAATCTCCTGCCCAATCTGGATTTCAGCGATGTGACAAGGCACATCTTAACATGATTCTATCCCTGATCAGCTTTTTGTGGTTGATATTCATCTCATTGATATACATGGATTTTTCTCCGCTCATCGTGGGTTTGTCCCTACGGGGAGCGGCGTTTTTGCTCACACCCGAATTGATGTTTCTGGGCCTGTTGGCGGGGCAGGCCGGCCTGGTGGGTGGCCTGTGGTGGCGGCGGCGGAGGCATGGTTACAACGTGCCGCTGTACGTGGCTGCACTCGGTTTCCTGGGGAGCCTGCTCGGATCCCAGTTTTCTCCACCCTTGTTGTCGGTGGCCGTTCTGTTTCAAGGTCTTGCCATTCATCTGGACCTCAAGACCTCCAAACAAGCGATCGGTGGAAAATCCTCGAGCGTCTGAGTAAGATGGTCGGGGTTCAACCCGAACCAATCGCAATCAGGAGGATGTCATGCCCAAGCCGGATGATGGTACCGAAGTCCAGGGAATCCTGTGGATCGTGTTCACCATTCTCTATGCGGCGTTGGCCATTTTCGTGCTGACGAACGCCGCCTGAGGGAGAGGGCCTCACCTGCGGGTGCGGCCCTTTTTCTGTTCCCATAAACTTTACATAATATACATTATGCGAAATTACAGGTGGGGGCGCATGCCACAAAAGAATCAGGGTCAAACAAAAAGCCCCGGGCGCAAGGGCCGGGGCTTGGGGGAGCAGGCTCGCGTGCCTGGGGTACTCAGCCGTTCTGGTCGACCCCTTTCATGCTCAGGCGGATGCGGCCTTGTTTGTCCACTTCCAACACCTTGACCCGCACCACGTCACCTTCTTTGAGCTTGTCGCTGACATTGGCGACCCGTTCGTCGGAGATCTGGGAGATGTGAACCAGACCGTCTTTCCCGGGAAGGATGTTGACGAAGGCCCCGAAGTCCATGATCTTAGTGACTTTGCCCTTGTAGGTGGCCCCCACTTCCACGTCGGCGGTCAGGGCCTCGATCATTTCTTTGGCCCGCATGGCGGCGGTCTTGTCGGTGGAGGCGATCTTCACCGTGCCATCATCGGCGATGTCGATGGTGGTTCCGGTTTCTTCAGTAATGGAGCGGATGGTGGCGCCGCCCTTGCCGATGACGTCGCGGATGCGATCAGGATTGATCTTCAGGGTGACGTAACGTGGGGCGTATTCCGACATTTCCTCGCGCGGTTCGGCGATCACCGCATTCATCAGATCAAGGATGTGATTGCGGGCACGGTTGGCCTTCTCCAACGCAGTGGCCATGATGTCGCGGTCGATCCCCTCGATCTTGATGTCCATCTGCAACGCGGTGACCCCGTCACGGGTACCGGCGACCTTGAAGTCCATGTCGCCCAGGTGATCCTCGTCACCGAGGATGTCGGTGAGCACGGCCACTTGCTCACCTTCTTTGATCAGCCCCATGGCGATTCCAGCCACCGGTGCCTTCACCGGCACACCGGCATCCATCAAGGAAAGCGAGGTGCCGCAGACGGTGGCCATGGAGCTGGAGCCGTTGGATTCAGTGATCTCGGAGACCACGCGGATGGAATACGGATATTTGTCGAGACTGGGCATCACCGCCATCAGGGCCCGTTTGGCGAGTTTGCCGTGGCCGATCTCACGGCGCTTGGGGCTGCCCACCATCCCGGTCTCCCCCACTGAGTACGGCGGGAAGTTGTAGTGGAGGATGAAGGGGTCGCGGTATTCACCGGCGATGGCATCGATGAGCTGCGCTTCGCGTTCGGTGCCCAAGGTGGTCACCACCAGCGCCTGGGTCTCGCCGCGGGTGAACAGCGCCGAGCCGTGGGTGCGCGGCAGCAGGCCCACCTTGATCCGGATCGGGCGCACGGTGTCGGTATCGCGCCCGTCGATCCGCGGTTCTCCCCGCAGGATGCGCCCACGGACGATCTCTTTTTCCAGGGATTCCAGGGCCTTGTGGATGGCCTTTTCTTCCCAGTCTTCGCGTTCTTCGCTGAGCTGGGCGGCCACTTGGGTATGGATTTCCTGGATCCGCTCGCGGCGGGCCTGTTTCTCACGGATCTGATAGGCGGCATCGAGTTCCGCTTCGGCCAGTTGGCGCACCCGAGTGTTCAATTCCTGGTCTTCTTCCGGGGGCTGCCAGTCCCACTCAGGTTTGCCGGCCTCGGCCTTGAGTTCGGCGATGGCGTCGATCACCGTTTGCATCTGCCGGTGGCCGAACATCACCGCATCCAGCATCACCGCTTCATCGAGCTCCTTGGCCTCGGATTCCACCATGAGCACGGCATTGCGGGTGCCGGCCACCACCAGGTCCAGCTCGGAGGTGGACATCTGGGTGGAGCTGGGATTGAGGATGAACTCCCCGTCCACATAACCCACCCGGCAGGCCCCCAGCGGCCCATGGAAAGGCACCCCCGAGAGGGTGACCGCCGCGGAGGCACCGATCATGGCGGGCACGTCGGGGTCGATCTCGGGATCGAGTGAGATCACCGTGGCGATGACTTGGACCTCGTTGCGGAACCCTTTGGGAAACAACGGACGCAGCGGGCGGTCGATGAGGCGTGAGGTGAGGGTCTCTTTCTCGGATGGCCGCCCTTCCCGCTTGAAAAAACCGCCGGGGATCTTGCCGGCGGCATAGGTGCGCTCCTGGTAATTGACGGTGAGGGGGAAGAAATCCCGCCCTTCGTCAACATTCTTGGCGGCGACACAGGTGACGAGCACCGTGGTGTCGCCCATGCTGACCATCACCGCGCCACTGGCCTGGCGGGCGATCTCACCGGTCTCCAGGGTGACGGTGTGTTGTCCGTAGGTGAAGCTCTTTCTGACGGGTTCCACGCTGGGTTTTCCTTGGGCTGGTCGTTCGAGGGGTTATTTTCTCAAACCGAGGCGGGCGATGAGCTCGCGATAGCGCTGGATGTCCTTGCGCTTGAGATAGTCGAGGAGCTTGCGGCGCTGATTGACCATCTTCAGCAGCCCCTGGCGGGAGTGGTGATCGTGTTTGTGTTCCTTGAAGTGACCGGCGAGGTCGTCGATGCGGGCAGACAACAGGGCCACTTGCACCTCGGGGGAGCCGGTGTCGCCGGGGGCGCGCTGATACTCCTCGACGATCTTTTTCTTGGTTTCAGCATCTAAGGCCATGGTTTCACTCCTGAAATGTACGGCAGACCAAAATTCGGTGGGCGGATTTTATCATGTAACTCGGTGGATGAGGCAGAAAAAACCATCCCTCATGCGACTTTGACGAGACGCCGCGGTGCGACGCGACCGTCGTCGATGATCTCGCCGACACCGAGAAAACGGTCGTTTTCGTAGAGGCGCACCCAACCGCCGTCGGCGGGGACTTTGGGAATCAGCACCGGTTGCCCCATGCGTAGGTAATAGGCGGCATCCCCTTGAAGCTGAATGCCGGGCCAGTCGCTCAGTGCTTCCCCCATGGGGAGGAGGTGGCATTGTAGGGCCTGAGGGCCTTCTTCCTGAAAGAGCGCTTCCAGGGCCTCCAGAGAGACGGCGTCTTCCACGTCCAACGCCCCCACCCGGGTGCGCCGCAGCTCGGCCACATGGGCGCCACATCCCAAGGCCTCGCCGATGTCTTCGGCCAGGGTGCGAACGTAGGTGCCCTTGCTGCAACGGATGTCGAGGATCAGACGGTCCGCTTCCACGGCCAGTAGTTCGAGTCGATGAATGGTGACCTGGCGCGGCGATCGTTCTATTTCTTTGCCTTGATGGGCCAGTTTGTACAGGGGTTCGCCGTTGATCTTGATGGCGGAATGCATCGGCGGGATCTGTTCGATGGTGCCCCGGAAACGCGCCAGCACGGTCTCTATTTCTGCCTCGCTCACAGACGGCACCGGCCGGGTTTCGATCACTTCCCCTTCGGCATCACCGGTGGTGGTGCGGACGCCGAGGCGCAGGGTGGTGAAGTAACGTTTGTCGGCATTGAGCAGGTAGGCCGAGATTTTGGTGGCCTCACCGAAACACAACGGCAGCAGGCCGGTGGCCAGGGGATCGAGGCTGCCGGTGTGCCCCCCCTTCTGGGCCTGCAACAGGCGTTTCACCGTTTGCAGGGCGGCGTTGGAGGTGAGCCCTTTGGGTTTGTCCAGCAGCAGGACCCCGTGCACCGGGCGACCGCGACGTCTTCTCTTACCCACGTTGACGATTACTCCTGATCCTGTTTCGTGTCATCACCACGGGAGCGCCCCACAGCCTCATCGATGAGGCGGCTCAGCGCCTGACCACGCTCCACGGTCTTGTCGAGGCGGAAGCGGAGCTCGGGGAGGCTGCGCATCTTGAGTACTTGGCCAAGGCGGTGGCGCAGGTGTTTGGCATGCCGCTGCAGGTAGTCCAGGGCGGCCTCTTCGTCCGGAGCGGCGAGCAGACTGACGTATACCTTGGCGTAGGCATAGTCGCGGCTGACTTCCACTCCCGAGATGGTGGCCATCCCCAGACAGGGATCGCTCAGTTCCCTGGCGATCAGTTGCGCGATGGCCCGTTGCATCTGATGTTCCACCCGCGCACGGCGTTGTTCAGAGGCCATGGGCGCTCACAACTCCCGTTTCACTTCGACGCGCTCGTAACACTCGATCTGGTCCCCGACCTTGACGTCATTGTAGTTGCGCACCCCGATCCCGCATTCGAAACCGGCCCGGACCTCGGCGACGTCTTCCTTGTAGCGGCGCAACGATTCCAGTTCGCCTTGGAAGATGACCACGTTGTCACGCAGTACGCGGATGGGGTTGTTGCGTTTCACCACGCCTTCCAGAACCATGCAGCCGGCCACGGCGCCGATCTTGGGCACACGGAATACCTCGCGCACCTCCGCCAGCCCGATGATCTCTTCCTTGTATTCGGGCGAGAGCAGACCGGCCATGCTTTGTTTGACGTCGCTGATGACGTCGTAGATGACGCTGTAGTAGCGCACTTCGACGTTTTCCTGTTCCGCCAGCTTGCGGGCCGAGGCGTCGGCGCGGACATTGAAGCCGATGACGATGGCGTTGGCGGCCAGTGCAAGGTTGATGTCGGACTCGGTGATGCCGCCGACCCCCGAGGCGACGATCTTCACTTTCACCTCGTCGGTGGAGAGCTTGGTGATGGCATCGGAGAGGGCCTCCAGCGTACCTTGGACGTCGGTCTTCAGCACCACGTTGATGCTGCTGATTTCGCCTTCCTTGAGCTGTTCGAAGATGTTCTCCAACTTGGCCGCTTGGCGTTGAGCCAGTTTGGTCTCGCGAAATTTTCCTTGGCGGAACAGGGCGATCTCGCGTGCCTTGCGCTCGTCGGGCACTACGAGGATTTCTTCTCCGGCATTGGGTGTGCCCGAGAGTCCCAGGACTTCCACCGGTGTGGAGGGGCCGGCCTCGGTGACCTGTTTGCCGTGTTCGTTCAGCATCGCCCGTACCCGGCCGAATTCCTGGCCGGCGAGAAGAACGTCACCCTTGCGCAGCGTGCCTTGCTGGATCAGCACATCGGCCACCGGACCACGGCCTTTGTCCAGACGCGATTCCAACACCACGCCTTTGGCCGGTCCTTCCACCGGGGCCTGGAGTTCCAGCAGTTCGGCCTGGAGCAGGATGGCCTCCAACAGGTCGTCGATCCCCTGCCCCGTCTTGGCGGAGACCGGGACGAACATGGTGTCTCCGCCCCACTCTTCGGGGATGACCTCTTCGGCGGCCAGTTCGTTCTTAACCCGTTCGGGGTCGGCATCGGGTTTGTCGATCTTGTTGATGGCGACGATGATGGGGACGTCACCGGCACGGGCGTGCTGGATGGCCTCTTTGGTCTGGGGCATGACGCCATCATCGGCGGCCACCACCAACACCACGATGTCGGTGGCCTTGGCGCCGCGGGCGCGCATGGCGGTGAAGGCCTCGTGGCCGGGGGTGTCGAGGAAGGTGATCACCCCTTTGTCGGTCTCGACCTTGTAAGCGCCGATGTGCTGAGTGATGCCACCGGCCTCCCCCGCCGCTACCCGGCTCTGGCGGATGTGGTCCAGCAGCGAGGTCTTGCCGTGGTCCACGTGCCCCATGACGGTGATCACCGGCGGGCGCGGTTGCGGTTCGCTATACACCGCCTCCAGGGATTCGTAGAGGGCCTCTTCCAGGGCGTTTTCCTTGAGGATCTTGACCTTGTGCCCCATCTCTTCCACCACCAGGGTGGCGGTGTCCTGGTCGAGCACTTGGTTGATGGTGGCCATCACCCCCATCTTCATCAAGGTCTTGATCACCTCGGCGGCCTTGATCTTCATTTTCTGGGCCAGCTCGCCCACAGTGATGGTTTCGGGCACGGTGACCTCATGGACCACCGGGGCGGTGGGACGGGAGAAGGTGCTCTCACCGGCGCTGGCCCGGCGGGTGCGGCGGCCTTCTTTCTCTTTGCGGCGCCCGCTCTTGCCTTTGGCGACGTGCAACTCCTTGCGTCCGTATTTGGTTTCCCGCTCGGCCGGCTCTTTGCGTTTGTTGGCCTTCTTGGTGGGCTTGGCCTCTTCCTTGGCCTTGCGGGCGGCCTCTTCGGCTGCACGCCGCGCCGCTTCCTCGGCCGCCTTCTTGGCGGCTTCTTCCTCTTCGGCACGGCGCTTGGCTTCTTCTTCCGCACGCCGACGGGCCTCTTCCTCTTCGGCACGGCGCTTGGCTTCTTCTTCCGCACGCCGACGGGCCTCTTCTTCGGCACGGAGTTTGGCCTCTTCGGCTTCGCGGGCCTTTTGTTCCTCTTGCTCTTTTGCCAGCAGTTCGCTGCGTTTGACGTAGGTCTTCTTCTTGCGCACTTCGACACTCACGGTGCGCGTGCGGGTCGTCTGACCACGTCCGCCCCCGGGGGGCTTCTGCCGCAGCTCGGTCACCATGCGCCGCTTCAAGGTGATCTTGCGGGGCCCCGCCGCTTCACGCGTCTCTTCACGACTCTTGCGCAAGTAAGCGAGGAGTTTGTCCTTTTCCTCTTCGCTGATGACTTCGTCGGGGGCCTTGCCGCCCACACCCGCGTCCACCAGCTGATGCAGCAGGCGATCCACCGGGATCCCCACCACCTGAGCAAATTCTTTAACCGTCACGTCCGACATAGTTCACTCCAGCTTCACTGCTGTTCGGCGGCGAACCAAGGTTCGCGGGCCTTCATGATGAGTTGGGCCGCGCGCTCCTCGTCCACGCCCTCGATATCCGTCAGCTCGTCTACGGACTGTTCGGCGAGGTCGTCCATGGAGGTGATGCCCCGTTCGGCCAGTTTCATCGCCAGTTCGGGATCCATGCCATCCATCTCCAGCAATTCGGGATCCACCTTGGCTTCTTTGAGGGCCTCTTCCCGAGCGATGGCGCGGGTGAGCAAGGCGTCTTTGGCGCGGCGGCGCAATTCGTCGACGATCTCCTCGTCGAATTCCTCGATCTGGAGGAATTCGGCCGTCGGCACGTAGGCCACTTCCTCGATGGAGGAAAAACCTTCATCCACCAGGATCGCCGCCACCTCTTCGTCCACGTCCAACTGTTCCATGAACAGTTCACGCAGCGCCTGCGCCTCCCGCTCGCGTTTTTCCTGCGCCTCGACCTCGGTCATGATGTTGATGGTCCAACCGGTGAGTTCACTGGCGAGGCGCACGTTCTGCCCTCCCCGGCCGATGGCGATGGAGAGCTGTTCCTCGGCCACCGCCACGTCCATGCTGTGAGCGTCCTCGTCCATGACGATGGAGACGATCTCCGCGGGCGAGAGGGCGTTGAGGACGAATTGCGCCGGATTCTCGTCCCACAGGACGATATCCACCCGCTCGCCGGCCAATTCGTTGGAGACCGCCTGAACTCGGGAGCCACGCATGCCCACACAGGCCCCCACGGGGTCCACCCGTGGGTCGTTGGAACGCACCGCGATCTTGGCGCGCGACCCCGGGTCGCGGGCCGCCCCCATCACATCGATGAGGCCTTCTCCGATCTCCGGCACCTCGATCTTGAACAGCTCGATGAGAAACTCCGGACAGGTGCGGCTGATGAACAGTTGCGGGCCCCGTGACTCGGAACGCACGTCGCGCAGATAGCCGCGCACGCGGTCGCCGGGACGCAGGCTTTCCCGAGGGATGAGTTCTTCGCGGTAGATGATGCCCTCGGCGTTGTTGTTGAGATCGACGATGACGTTGCCCTTGTCCAGACGCTTCACCTGGCCGACGACGATCTCGCCCTTGCGGTCTTTGAAGATTTCCACCACCTTCGCGCGTTCGGCCTCGCGCACCTTCTGCACGATGACCTGTTTCGCGGTCTGGGCGCCGATGCGGCCGAATTCCACCGATTCGATGGGCTCTTCGATGTATTCCCCTACCTCGATGTCAGGCTGGCGCTCGCGGGCTTCGCTGAGACGAATCTGGCGCTCGGGTTCGAATTCCTCTGCATCGTCAGGCACCACCTCCCAGCGGCGGAAGGCGCGATAGTCCCCCGTCTCGCGGTCGATCGCCACACGCACGTCCACGTCGCCATCGAAGCGCTTCTTGGTGGCCGTGGCCAGAGCGATCTCCACCGCTTCGAAGATGACCTCCTGATCCACGTCCTTCTCATTGGAGACCACTTCCACCACTCTGAGGATTTCTTTGCTGTTCATCGATCGTTCGCCTCCCGCCCGACGCTCACCATTCGGGCACCAGATTAGCCTTTTCCACCAACGCAAAGGGGAGCGAGACCGTCTCGCCGTCCACCTTCAGGCATAGATGTTCCTCGTCGGCGTCTTCGATGACACCGCGGTAATTCCTGCGTCCCTCCACGGGTTCGCTCAAACGTAATTTACACAGCCGCCCACGGAAACGCCGGTAGTGTTGCGGGCGGAACAGGGGGCGGTCCGCCCCCGGGGATGACACCTCCAGGTGATATTCACCACGGATGGGGTCCTCCACATCCAACAAGGCACTCACCTCCCGGCTGACATGCTCGCAATCATCGATGGTGATTCCCTCTGGGCGGTCGATGTAGAGACGCAGCACGGAATGACGCCCCTGAGGGAGGTACTCCACTCCAAGGAGCTCATATCCCAGTTCATGGACCGTGGGGCCCAGGAGGTTTTCCAATTCCAGCGATCTCTTCTGCGGCATGACAAACAAAAAATGGGCCAAGGGCCCACTCTCGATGGGGATGATCCCCGCCTCGACCAACCGCCCCGCACAGCGGGTAATGGGCCGATCAACGCCTTAATAAAAAACCCCGATGAATCGGGGCTCCCAAGAAGCGCTACTCAAGGCGCCATTATAAGGGCTTGCCACGGAGCTCTTCAAGCCCACACCGCCTCTTGCCCCCGAATCGATCTGTGGGACCGCCGAGAGGGGAAAAAGTTGCGTCTTTAATGCCACCTCAACCCCCGGAAAATAGCTGGGCTTCCCAGCGGGACGGCCAAAGATCCCGCCCAAACGAAGACGAGCGAACAATGACCGGGGAGTCGGACAGGATGTATTGCTGGGGTGTGGTGTCCCCGCTGGCATGTGGGGGATGTTGCTGCTGTTGTCCGGGTGCGCCGAGCCGCTGCCGGACCTGCTCGCTTTCACGGGAGATT
>JALSHN010000353.1 GCA_026982215.1 Gammaproteobacteria bacterium | reverse complement strand
GATCGACGAAGAGCGGCTGGTGGGACGGATCCGGGAGGTGTTGAGCCGTCGCCACGGAGAAGAGGACTTCACCGTCTCCACCCAAAAGGATCAATTGGCGGTGCTGGACCGCATCCTCGCGGTGATCACCTTTGCTGTGGGGGCCTTGGGGGGGATCTCCTTGCTGGTGGGGGCGGTGGGGATCCTCACCATCATGATCATCGCCGTCCACGAACGGGTCCATGAGATCGGCCTGTTGCGGGCCTTGGGGGCGCGGCGGCGTCAGATCCTGGTGCTGTTTCTGCTGGAGGCGGCGCTGATCTCCGCCGCCGGGGGAATGGCCGGATTGGTGGTGGGCATCGGCGGCGCCGGGGTACTACACTGGATGGTGCCGGACCTGCCGGTCCATGTCTCTTGGGGTTTTGCCTTGATCGCCCTGATCGCCTCGGGGTTGATCGGTTTGCTGAGCGGGGTATGGCCGGCGATGAAGGCCGCCCGGCTCCGCCCGGTGGAGGCGTTGCGGGAGGAATGAACAGTGAAATGGCGCGGCTGGGTCCTGCTCGCTTGCATCGCCACCGCCCATGCAGGAGGTGACACCATGACATTGACCATCTGCTCCCCGGCCTTCCCTCACGAGGGGGAGATCCCGATCCGTTATACCTGTGACGGCGAGGACCTCGCCCCGCCCCTGGAATGGCACGGTGTGCCAGCGGGTACCCGCAGCCTGGTGCTGATCGTCGATGATCCCGATGCCCCCGATCCCGCCGCCCCCCAGAGGGTATGGGTGCACTGGTTGCTCTATGACCTTCCCCCGGACAGCACTGGGTTGCCCGAGGGCGGTGAGCCCCTGCCTCCGGGCACCCGGGAGGGGCTCAACGATTGGAAACGCACCGGTTACGGCGGCCCCTGCCCGCCCATCGGCCGTCACCGCTATTTCTTCAAACTCTATGCCCTGGACACGGTGTTGCCCGATCTGGGGACACCAGAGAAACCCGAGCTGGAACGGGCGATGCGCGGGTATGTCTTGGACGAGGCCGTGCTCATGGGCACCTATCAGAGGACGAAGCCATGAAAAAAAGGTTGGGAATCGGGGCATTGTTGCTGGGGATGGTCACCCTCTCCCCCTTGGCAGGGGCCCAGCCCTACGGTTTCGGCGGCCCCTTGATGCGGGTGGGGAGCATCGCCGAAGACACGGGGGTGTTCCTTGGTGGTCGGGGTGGGGTGCGCTTCGACAGTGGCTTCTATCTGGGCGGGGAGGGCGCCGGCACGGTGAACCGTTTCGCCGGGGATTACCGCCTGGGTTACGGTGGGCTGTTCATGGGGGTGTGGATGCCCGCCGGGGCCGTCACCGACTGGGCGGTGGAGCTGGGTGTGGGCGGGGGCGGGGTAAAGCGCCCCGGTTCGGGCCGGGATGGGGTGTTGTTGCTGCGCCCCGCCTTGCGGCTGGGTTTCCAGGCCGCGTCCTGGCTCACCGCCACCGCCGGGGTGGGCTGGCGGGCGGTGTTGCTCAGTGACACCCCTGGATTGGGAGACTCCGATCTGAGCGGCTGGGAATTGAGTCTGGGCCTGTCGTTCGGCCCGCGTCGCGCCCCCGTGTTGTGAGCCGGGCTGGCATTG
>JALSHN010000352.1 GCA_026982215.1 Gammaproteobacteria bacterium | reverse complement strand
GGCCCGCGAGCTGCGTGAGGCGGTCAACAAGGAACTGGAGGCCCTGCGGGTGGCCGCCGGCATCGGTTCCTCCCTGGACGCCGAGGTGGACCTCTACCTGGGCGCCGAGCTCCACCGGTTGTTGGAACCGGTGGCCGACGAGTTGAGGTTCTTCCTCATCACCTCCGAGGTGCGCCTCCACCGGGACACCGAACGCGGCCCCAACGCCGTCCACCACCAGCTCCCCACCAGCCACGACGACCTGTGGATCGAAGTGGCCGCCTCAGAACACGCCAAATGCGTGCGCTGCTGGCACCACCGTCCCGACATCGGCCGTCACCCCGAACACCCGCGGCTGTGTGGCCGCTGCGCCGAGAACGTGGTGGGGCATGGCGAAGTGAGGCGCTTCGCCTGATGAACCGTTGGCTGCTGCTGGCCCTGGTGGTCACGCTGCTGGACCAGGCCAGCAAACTGGCCGCCGAGGCCTGGCTGGACCCCCGGGCACCGCTGGACGTCCTGCCCTTCCTCGACCTGCGACTGGCTTACAACCCCGGTGCCGCCTTCTCCTTCCTCGCCGACGCCGGCGGCTGGCAACGTTGGTTCTTCAGTGCCCTGGCCCTGGGGGTGAGCCTGCTCATCATTCACTGGCTGCGGCGCCTGCCCCCGGGACAACCGCTACACGGCAGCGGACTCGCCCTCATCCTCGGCGGCGCAGTGGGCAACCTCATCGACCGTCTGCGTCTGGGCCACGTGGTGGACTTCCTCGACGTCCACTACCCGGCCGCCGACACCTGCCTGCCCCTGTTCGCCCCCGTCCCCACCCTCGACGGCCTGGCCTGCCACTGGCCGGCCTTCAACCTGGCCGACGCCGCCATCTTCCTCGGCGCCGCCCTCTATCTCATCGCCGGCTGGCGCGAAGGCCGCAGCGCCCCGGACAAGTCATGACCCACCCCCTGCCCGTCGTCGCCGCGGTGATCGAAGATGGTCGAGGGCGCCTCCTCATCGCCCGCCGGCCCGATCATCTGCACCAAGGCGGCCTGTGGGAATTCCCCGGCGGCAAGATCGAGGCCGGCGAAGCCCCAGAGCACGCCCTGGCCCGGGAACTGGACGAAGAACTGGGTATCCGCCCCCGCGACAGCCGCTTCCTGCGCCGTATTCAGTACCGCTACCCGGACAAACAGGTCGAGCTGCACTTCTACCGCGTCACCCGTTGGGAAGGCGAGCCCCACGGACGGGAAGGCCAGGCCATCGCCTGGCGGTCGGCATCCGAGCTCCAGCCAGCCGACTTCCCCGCTGCCAACCGCCCGCTGGTCAACGCCCTGCGCCTCCCTCCCTTCTATCTCATCACTCCCGAGCCCGGCCGCGACCTCCCCCCCTTCCTGGGCCGGCTCGAAGCCGCCCTCCAGCGTGGCATCCGCCTGATCCAACTCCGCGCCCCCCGAGTCACGGAAACGGCCTACCGTCGCCTTGCCCACGCCGCCCTTGAACTCACCCGCGCCCACGGCGCCCGCCTGCTGCTCAACGCCGAACCCGCCCTGGCGCTGGAACTGGGGGCCGACGGCGTCCATCTCAACGGTCGCCGCCTCGCCCGCCTCCACGAGCGCCCCCTCCCCGACACCCTACT
>JALSHN010000351.1 GCA_026982215.1 Gammaproteobacteria bacterium | reverse complement strand
GGGGGGGGGCCTCGTAAGACTTCTTGCGGACTCGCCAGGCGGATCTCCAGGGGATGACCGTTGAGGCTGTCGATCTTGCGGGCGAGTTTTTTGCTCAGCCGGTAGGCGATGCTGCGGTCGCCTTCACTCACCAGGACAATGCGTGCCCGTCCGGCGAGCAGTTTGTCGGGCAGGTGTTGGTCCACCGCCACCAAGCGGGGGAACAGGGAGAGGGCGATGTTGAGACGTTGCTCCAGGCCGGCCGCGAGGGTGTCTGTCATGCCCCAGAGGAGTGTGAGCAGCAGAAGCAGGGACGTGGCTCGGCAGGGCATGGCTCAGTAGTCCAGGGTGAAGGAGAGCCAGAAGCTGCGGCCGGGGCGGGGGTAGTCGTCGGGGTAGGTGCCGGCGGGGGCGGAGTAGCGGATGTCGTCCTGGAGCAGGTTGCGGATGGTGGCGCGGACGACCAGCGGGATGCGTAGCGGGGGGGCGACGCTGACGGTGACATCCACGGTGTGATAGCCGGGGAGGGGAGGACGCGGGTCGCCGGGTTCGCGGGCACGGGTGCCGACGTCTTGGTAGAGGGCGGTGAGGCGGACTCCGGGGCGGATGCGCAGCCGCAGTCCGGCGTTGCCCAGGTGGGTGGCCAGTCCGAAGAAGGGGTCGTATTCGGTGTCGTTTTGTTCCGCAGCCAGCAGGGAGGCGTTGGCGAAGGCGATCAGTCGGGGATGGAGGTGGCCTTCGTAGTCCAGTTCGATGCCGTTGAATTCGTGGGTGTAGAGGTTGTTGTAACGCGGCGGGGTGGCGCTGTTGTCGATGCCGATGAGTTGGTCGAGGCGGATGTGGAAGGCGGTGGCCCGCAGGCGGGTGCGACCGTCGTTGAAGGCATAAGAGGCTTCGAGGCTGCGCAGGCGTTCCGGGTGGAGATTCCTTTGGCCGATCACCACCGGGTTGTTCTGGCTGTAGAGCTCGATGAACGTGGGGGGACGGAAGGCGTCGGTCCATTGCAGTTTGGCGGTGTGGTGTTCGGCCAGGCGGGCGACGGCGGCCAGGCGCGGGGAGAGGTGGCTGCCGACGTCGCTGTAGTGGTCGGCACGAAAGCCGAGGGTGAGCATGAAGCGGTCGCGCCAGTTCCAGTCGTCTTGCAGGTAGAGGCTGTAGATCTCGCGCTTGAGGCCTTCTTTGATCCAGCTTTGCTCGCCTTGGTAACGTTGTGGGGGCAGCGGCCCGCGGCCGAGGTCGTTGGGATCGTAGTTGCGTTCCACCCAGGCGCTGGTCTGGGTGATCCAGGAGAGTTCCACTCCGCCCATGAGGTGGTGGTTGCGGCCCCAGGGGCGGGACCATTGCAGGCGATTGTTCCAACGCTCTTCGCTGTGGTAGGGGCTGCCCCAGGTGCCGTCGGGGAAGGTGACGGGCTGATTGGTGTCGGGGTCGAGTACCGGGGTGCCGCTGGCGGGGTCGATGAGGGTGTAGCCGGCGGGCAGCAGGCTGATGCGGTCGCTGGCGAGGGTGAAGCGTGACCAGGCCAGGGTGAGGGCGAATTGGTTTTCTCCTTGGTCGAGGTTTTGTTCCAGGGCGATGATCTGGTCGGTGAGGGTGCGGACGAGACGCTGCTCCGGTGGCGGAAG
>JALSHN010000350.1 GCA_026982215.1 Gammaproteobacteria bacterium | reverse complement strand
GGTCTCGCTGTCGTCTCTGTGGCATGAATGCAATTCCCGGTCCAGGGTGACGGCGCCCGCGGCTTGTGGTCCAATCCCCTCGGATATCCCGAGTGGAGGTGTGCCATGGGCCGAGTCCTGATCGCGTTGTCGCTGTCGCTGCTGTTGCTTGCTCCTGCATGGGCCAAGAAAGAAGGTGAGTTGCCGGAATTGGTGAACCCGGGTTTCCACGAGCCACCACCTTGGTTCAAGGTCTCTTTTCTCGATCTGGCCGAGGATCTGGCCGAGGCCCGTGAGGCCGGCAAGCGCCTGGCGTTGTATTTCTACCAGGACGGTTGCCCCTATTGCGCCCGTCTGCTGGACGTGAATTTCGCCCTGCGGGACATCGTCGATTACACCCGCGCCCGCTTCGATGTGCTGGCCATCAACATGTGGGGCGATCGCGAGGTGACCGATCTCGACGGCGAGGTGATGAGTGAAAAGCGCTTCGCGGAGAAGTATCGGGTGATGTTCACCCCGACGTTACTGTTTCTCGACGAGCAGGGCAAGGTGAGCCTGCGGGTCAATGGATATTATCCGCCCCACAAGTTCATGACCGCACTGCGCTACGCCGCCGGTGAGGCTGAGCCGGGTGAACGGTTCGTGGATTTCCTCGCCCGGGTGGCCCCCCCCAAGGCCAAGGGGACACTGCATGCGGAGCCGGGTTTCCGCCGCCCGCCGTTGGATCTTCGACAGTTGCTGGGCGAGAAGCCGCTGTTGGTGTTGTTCGAGCAGAAGGACTGTCCCCCTTGTGACGAACTCCATGGCGACATACTCAAGCGGGAGGAGACCCGGCGGTTGATGGAGCGCTTCACGGTGGCGCAGTTGGATCTTTGGGGCAAGTCCGAGGTGGTGGCCCTGGACGGTCGGCGGCTGATGGAGCGGGAACTCGGGCGGGCTTGGGACGTGAAGTTCGTCCCCACCATGGTGTTCTTCGATGCCAAGGGCGAGGAGGTGTTTCGAGCCGAGGCCTATTTGAAGGCCTTCCACATCCAGTCGGTGTTGGATTACGTCGCCTCGGGGGCTTATCGCGAACAGCCGAGTTTCCAGCGTTTCATCGAGGCGCGCGCCGATCGGCTGCGGGAACAAGGGGTGGAGATCGATCTCATGCGCTGAGGAGGGCCTCGGCGGCCGCCGTGCCCGAACGCACCGCGCCCTCCAGGGTGGCGGGGTAGCCGGTGTCGGTGTAATCACCGGCCAGCCACAGGCCCGTGAGCGCGGTGGAATTGCCGGGGCGGTCCTGGGCGCCGGCGACGGTGCAGGCAAAGGTGGCGCGCTTCTCGGTGAGGCTGTCGCACCAAAGGGGAGCGGGCCAGTGGGGAAAGTGAGCGGCCAGTTCTTCGGCGATGCGTTGCCCCAGGGCTTGGCGGGAGAGGCGACGGTGGGGGCCTTCGGCGCTGATCACCACCGCCATCACCCCTGGCTGGCCGCATGCCCGCCGGTCGAACAGCCATTGCCCCAGCCCGCCGCCGAGTCCGAGCATGAGGCGGGGGGCGCGGGTCTCTCGCGGGTAGCCGAGGTAGACGGTGGTGATGGGTTGGTAATGGAAGGCTTGCAGTCGCGATACCAAAGGGGTCAGGGGGGGGTGGGG
>JALSHN010000349.1 GCA_026982215.1 Gammaproteobacteria bacterium | reverse complement strand
GGGAGGGTGTCAAGGGTGGGGGCGCCTTGGAGTTCCACCGAGCCCCAGCCGTTGCGTGAGCGCCCGCCCAGGGCGGCGAAGCGGTCGATGAGTGCCAGGGTTCGGTCGATGAGGGGGGCCTGGGTTTCGGGGTAGGCGAGTTTGAGGGTGGTGCCTTCGCCGGCGGCGATGGCCGGGGGGTGGTCGAGCCGAGTGCGATGGCTGGCCTTGTCGTATTGCAACGGGCCGTACCCCAGGTAGAGGTGGGCGCCGACGGCCTTGCCGGCGTGGCCCACTTCGGGGTGGTGGACTCTGGATTCTTGTGGCCATTGTTTCAGATTGCCGTCTTCCCAGGATGAGAGGCGGATGCGCAGGCGGCTGCGGTGGCCGTGATCACCGGCGGCGCTGCCGAACAATTCGGCCTCTCGGCGGGCCAAGTGGTCGGTGTCATTGGGGAATTTGTGTTCGGCCGACCAGGCGATGCGCCACCAGCGGCGCAGTAGGTGTTTGATGGGCGGGGTGCGCCATTGGGCTGTTTGTTGGGCGTTGCCGAGGAAGGCGGGGGTGAGGAATCTCAGGGTGAGTTCGCGGGTGATGAGTTTTCCATGCGCGGGCATGGCGTCCTCCTGACTCCATGGGGGGAATGGGGTCAAGTGTCGCATGCCGGGGTGGGGGCGGTCTGCCCCGGCAAGCTTGTGGTCGGGCACGCTGGGGTGGGGAGGTGGTTTTTGAGTTCGTGGGCGCTGTTTTGCAGGCACAGACGCCAGACACAGTGTTTGGAGTGGCAGTCGAGGCAGCGGAAGTCCTGGGTGTGGAGTTGCCCTGCGGCGAGGAGGCGTTGGAGGACGGTGGCAGGGAGTTCCAGGCGAACGGTGTCGTGGGCCATGGTGGGTACCGGGGAAAATGATAATGATTCTTATTTATAGTTGTGGTTTCGGAATTGTCAAGGCGGTTGGGTAGGGGAAGCTTCGGGTTGGCAACGGGGGCAGTACCAACTGGTGCGGCCGTTGATCTTGCTGTGTTCCAGGGCGGTGTGACAGCGGGGGCAACGGCCGCCGGGGTGGCGCTGGGGGATGAGGAAATGGGGAGGCAGGCGAGTGGGGTCGGCGTGGGCGGCGATGGCCTGTTCGAGGGTGTCGTGGAGGTGATGATGGAGGCGGTGGCGGTCGCCTTCTCCGAGGCGGGGTAGGGGGTGGCGGGGATGGATGCCGGCCTGGAACAGGATCTCGTCGCTGTAGACGTTGCCGATGCCGGCGATGTGGTGCTGGTCCATGAGCCAGGGTTTGATCATGCCGCGCTGGCCTTGGGTGAGGTGATGGAAGGTTGGCCAGTCGATCGCCAGGGCGTCGGGGCCGAGGCCCTGGCCGTGGATGAAGCGGTCGGGGTCGGGGGTGAGGCTGATTTCGCCCAGTTTGCGGGGGTCGATGTAGGCCAGGTGGCCGCCGTCCTGGAAGTGGAGGATGAGGCGGGCGTAGGGGGGTGGTGGGTCTTGAGGGCCGTAGGCCCGGGGTTCGCCGCTCATGCCGAAGTGGAGCACCAGCCAGGGGCCGTGATCGAGCCGGGTGAAGAGGTATTTGCCGTGGCGATGGGTGGTCTGCAGCCGATGGCCGAGGAGGGTTTTTCGTACGGTGG
>JALSHN010000348.1 GCA_026982215.1 Gammaproteobacteria bacterium | reverse complement strand
CGACTCCACCGGGGTGACCGCCTATGCCATCACCGAGATCGAGGTCTCCTTCGCCAGCTCCGGCGCCTATCGCTTCGAGCTGGCCTCGGTGAACCAGACCCCGGTATCCATCGGTTTCTCCATCAGCGGTGCCCAGGGCGTGGAGGCGCTGTCCATCGCCGCCTCGGCCTTCAACGACTACACCGCCCGCACCGGGGTGGTGGCCACAGTGAAAGAGGACGGTTCGGGGATCACCCTCACCCAGTATGAGGGAGAGAATATCTATCTCAGGGACACCACCTTCACCAACGCCGGTAATGTGACGGTGTCCACAGGGGTGAACACCATCGTCTTGAGTGCCGCTAGCGGGGTGGAAAGTGCCTATGCCCGCGGCCAAGTGATTTTCGATTCCGACAAATCGTTCACCATCCAAGGCTCAGCAGCGGAGGTGCTGCTGAACGCCTCCGAGGCCTCGGTGTTGCAGAAGGTGGCGGACATCGACATCTCCACCGTGGATGGGGCCAACCTGGCGCTGACCATCGTCGATGCCGCGTTGTCTCAAGTGAACAACCAGCGGGCCAAGTTCGGCGCCCTACAGAGCCGCTTCATGTCCACCATTTCCAACCTGGAGACCTCGGTGGAGAACCTGTCGGCGGCGCGCTCGCGGATCCGGGATGCCGACTTCGCGGTGGAGACCGCCGAGCTCACCCGCACGCAGATACTGCAGCAGGCGGGTACGGCGATGCTGGCCCAGGCCAACCAGATCCCGCAGAACGTCCTCAGTCTGTTGCAGTAAATCCGACACCCCCCGCACGGGCCGCCCGGGTCAGCGCCTCGGCGGCCCGTTGCATCACCGGGCGCCAATCGCCGCTGTGGCTTTGCCGCAGCAGCCTGAGGCTGGGATACCATGGGCTGTCCGCCCGCTCCAGGAACCAGCGCCAATCGGCCACTCGGGGTAACAATACCAGCGTCGGCGCAGCGAGGGCGCCGGCGAGATGGGCGGTGGCGTTGTCCACGGTGATCACCCCATCCAAGGCGTCGATCAAGGCCCCCAGGCCGTCGAGATCATTGAGAAGGTCCACGGGCGGTCGGTGGAGAGGGCGGCCCCACGCATGCCGGGCCAGGCGATCTTCGCCTTGGGTGTCGCCGTGTTGCAGAGAGATCCACACCACTCCATGGAGGCGGAACAGCCTTTCCCACAGCGGAAAGGGAATGCCGCGGCGGCCACGGGCCAGGAAACGCCGGCCGGCGCGCCAACTGATGCCGATCTTTACCCCCGGCCCCAGGCCGTCGAGCCAGGCACGCAGCGCCGCCCGGCGTTCGGGGTCGGGGGTGAGATAACCACGGTGGCGGGGAAAACGGGAGAAATCCTGCCGCAACCACGGCAACAGATCCCCCATGCGCGCCTGGGCATAACGCCCTGCCGCCGCGGGGGGCGAGGGGGCGACATGGGCGGCGGGGTGGGCGCGGGCGATGAGCCGGCACAGACGGGGGTCGCTCTGCCAGTGTACCTGGAGGCCGTGGGTGGTGAGATCGCCAAGGGTGGAGGCGAACAGGATCTCGTCCCCCACCCCCTGCTCCGGGGTGACCCACAACGGCCGGGGATCGTCCACGCCCTGCCAACGGCGAGCA
>JALSHN010000347.1 GCA_026982215.1 Gammaproteobacteria bacterium | reverse complement strand
GGCGGGGCGTGGATCGCCGAGACACTGCATTGCCGTTTGGGGTTGTCCTCGCCGCTGGGCACGCTGGACATCAGTTTCTACCGTGACGATTTCACCCGCATCGGCATGAATCCGCAGGTGCGTCCTTCCCGGCTCGGTGAGTCGGTGGAGGGGCGGCACGTGGTGTTGGTGGACGATGTGCTCTATACCGGACGGACGGTGCGCGCCGCGCTCAACGAGTTGTTCGACTACGGCCGCCCCGATTCGGTGACGCTGGCGGTGTTGGTGGACCGCGGCGGACGGGAGCTGCCGGTGCGCGCCGATGTGGTGGCCTTGTCCCTGGAGTTGCCGCCGTCGTTCCAGATCAAGCTCAGCGGGCCGGATCCCTTGGCGCTGGAGCTGGTGGAGACGGGTGGCTGATGGGCTATCGCGACAGCCTCCAACTCACCGCGGACCGTCGCCTGCGTCATTTCCTCAGCATCGAGGGGTTGCCGCGGGCGACGTTGGTGGAGATTCTCGACACCGCCGAGTCCTTTTTTCAGGTGGGCACCCGCGAGGTGAAGAAGGTGCCGCTGTTGCGCGGCAAGACCATCGTCAACCTGTTCTTCGAAAACAGTACCCGCACCCGTACCACCTTCGAACTGGCCGCCAAGCGCCTCTCGGCCGACGTGCTCAATCTCAACATCAGCACCTCGGCCACCTCCAAGGGTGAGAGCCTGTTGGACACTCTGCGCAATCTCGAGGCGATGCACGCCGATCTGTTCGTGGTGCGTCACAGCCAGAGCGGCGCGGCCCATTACATCGCCCGTAACGTGGCGCCGCACGTCTCGGTGATCAACGCCGGTGACGGCAGCCATGCCCATCCCACGCAGGCGATGTTGGACATGTTCACCATCCGCCGCCATTTCGGCGAATTCGCCCCCCTCACCGTGGTGATCGTCGGCGATGTGCTCCATTCTCGGGTGGCCCGCTCGCAGATCCACGCCCTCACCACCCTGGGGGTCAACGCCGTGCGGGTGGTGGGGCCACGTACTCTCATCCCCCGCGAGGTCCGTACCCTGGGGGCCCATCCCTGTGACTCGCTGGAGGAGGGGTTGGAGGGGGCCGACGTGGTGATCATGCTGCGGTTGCAGCGGGAGCGGATGCAGGGGGCCTTCATCCCCAGCGAACGGGAATATTTCCGCCTCTACGGCCTCACCGAGGCCAAGCTGGCCCGGGCGAGGCCCGATGTGTTGGTGATGCATCCCGGTCCCATCAACCGTGGGGTGGAGATCGCCTCCGAGGTGGCCGACGGGCCCCGCTCGGTGATCCTGGAACAGGTGAGCAACGGCATCGCCGTGCGCATGGCGGTGATGGCGTTGACCTTGGGGAGTCACAGTCGGGAGGCGGGGGCATGAGACGCTTGACCCTCAAGGGCGGTCGGGTGGTGGATCCGGCCAATGGGGTCGACCGCCTCGCCGACCTGCATCTGGCCGAGGGGCGGGTGCTGGCGGTGGGGGAGCCGCCGGATGGTTTCTCCCCGGAGCAGACCTTGGATGTCTCCGGTTTGGTGGTCTGCCCGGGGTTGGTGGACCTGAGGGTACGGCTGCGCGAGCCCGGCTTGCTCCACAAGGCCGACATCGCCTCCGAGGTGGCGGCGGCGGTGGCCGGGGGGGTGACCACGGTGGTGATGCCGGCCGATACCGACCCGGTGGTGGATACACCGGCGGTGGTGGAGCTGGTCACCAGCCGGGCCCGCGCCCGGGGCAAGGCGCGGGTGTTCCTCATCGGTGCCCTTACCAAGGGCCTGGCCGGCGAGGAGATCAGTGAGATGGCCGCCTTGCAGGAGGCCGGGTGTATCGGGGTGGGCAATGCCGGGATGCCGGTCCGCAACCATTTGGTGTTGCGCCGGGCGTTGGAGTATGCCGCCGGCCAGGGGCTGACGGTGTTCCTCCATCCCGAGGATCCGTGGCTGGCTGCCGGCGGCGTGGTGCACGAGGGGCCGGTGGCCTTGCGCTTGGGACTCACCGGGATCCCGGTGATGGCGGAGACCATCGCCCTGGCCCGGGATCTGGCGCTGGTGGAACACAGCGGTGCCCGGACCCATTTCTGCGGTCTCTCCAGTGAGCGGGCGGTGCGTCTGTTGGCCCGTGCCCGCTTCGACGGCCTGCCGGTGAGTGCCGATGTCACCGCCCATCATCTCCACCTCACCGAGATGGACGTGGCCGGTTACGATGCCCAGGCCCATGTGCGGCCGCCGTTGCGCAGTCAACGTGATCGTGATGGTCTGCGTCGGGCCCTGGCCGCCGGGGAGGTGGATGCCATCTGTTCTGACCATCAACCCCACGATCGCGATGCCAAGCTGGGCCCCTTCGCCGAGACCGAACCGGGGATTTCCGCCTTGGAGACCTTGTTGCCGCTCACCTTGCGTTTGGTGGAGGAGGGGGTGGTCGATCTGACACAGGCAGTGGATCTGCTCAGCCACCGTCCCGCGCGGGTGGCCGGTCTGCCGTATGGCACCTTGAGCCCGGGGGCGCCGGCCGATGTCTGCTGCTTCGATCCCGAGGCCCGTTGGGTGTTGCAGCCGGAATGCCTGCGCAGCCGGGGACGCAACACCCCTTTCATCGGTTGGGAATTCAAGGGCCGGGTGCGCTATACCCTGGTGGAGGGGGCGTTGGTGTTTCAGGACCCAGGAGAGACGGGATGACGCGACGCGGTACCTTGGTGGTGGAACAGGGGGAAATCCTGATGCATGAGGCCCATCCCGGGGGGCAGTGGGTGTTGCGGGTCCAGGCGCCGCGCATTGCTGCGCGTGCTGAGCCGGGTCAGTTCGCTCACATCCGCGTGGACGATTGTCTGCCCATGCGCCGGCCCTTGTCCTTGATGCGGGCCGAGCCGGAGGGGGGCTGGATCGAGTTTCTCTACAAGGTGGTGGGGGAGGGAACGGCCCGCCTGTCACGCCGCCGGACGGGGGAACGGCTGGACATCATTGCGCCCATCGGTCGGCCCTTCGAGCCGCATCTATCGCGACCGCGGGCCTTGCTCATCGGTGGTGGTGTGGGGATTCCGCCGATGGTGTTTCTCGCCGACCGGTTGCGGCGTGAGCCGGCGTGGCGGCCGCTGGCCCTGCTCAGTTCCGAGGTGCCTTTTCCGTTCACCGCCCGTCCGTCGCAGATCCTGGTGGCGGGGATGCCGGAAGGGGTGATCGCCGCCATGCCGTTGTTGGAGGATTGGGGCGTGCCGTCCCGCCTGGCCAGTCTGCAGGGGTTCCCCGGTTGTTTCGAGGGGTATCCCACGGATTTGGCCCGTCATCATCTGGAGGCCCTTGCCCCCGAGGCCCGCGCCGAGGTGGAGATCTTCGCCTGTGGCCCTCACCCCATGCTGGAGGCGGTGGCCGCCCTGGCCCGGGAATACGATCTACCCGCCCAGGTGGCGCTGGAGGAATTCATGGCCTGCGGGGTGGGGGGGTGTGCCGGCTGTGTGGTGGAGGTGGCCACACCCGCCGGTCCGCAGATGCAGCGGGTGTGTGTGGACGGCCCGGTGTTCGATGCCCGGGCGGTGTTCCCCGCTTAGAACAGCTCCTTGTTCACCGCTACTTTGCGGGCCTCTACGCGGTTGATGATGTTCTTCTTCACCAACTCTTGCAGAGCCTGATCCAGGGTCTGCATCCCCAGTTGTTGACCGGTCTGAATGGCGGAGTAGATCTGCGGCACCTTGTTCTCGCGAATCAGGTTGCGGATCGCCGGGGTGGCGATGAGGATCTCGTGCACCGCCACCCGACCGCCCCCTTGTTTGCGCAGCAGGTTCTGGGAGATCACCGCCCGCAGTGACTCCGACAGCATCGCCCGCACCATCTCCTTTTCGCCGGCAGGGAAGGCATCGATGATGCGGTCGATGGTCTTGGCCGCCGAACTGGTGTGCAGGGTGCCGAACACCAAGTGCCCCGTCTCGGCGGCGGAGAGTGCCAGATGGATGGTCTCGGGGTCGCGCATCTCACCCACCAGGATCACGTCGGGGTCCTCGCGCAAGGCCGAACGCAGGGCCTCGGCGAATCCCAGGGTGTCGCGGTGCAGCTCCCGTTGGGTGATGAGGCACTTCTTGTTCTGGTGGATGAACTCCACCGGGTCCTCGATGGTGAGGATGTGGCCGTAGCGCTGCTGGTTGATGTGATCGATCATCGCCGCCAGGGTGGTGGATTTTCCCGAGCCGGTGGGACCGGTGACCAGAACCAGGCCTCGGGGGTATTCGGCGATGTCGCGGAATACCGCCGGGGCATCGATGTCTTCCAGGGAGAGGATGTGGCGGGGGATGGTGCGGAACACCGCTCCGGCGCCGCGCTGGTGGTTGAAGGCATTGACACGAAAACGCGCCAGGCCGGGGATCTCAAAGGCGAAGTCGGTCTCCAGGAACTCCTCGTAGGCCTTGCGCTGCTTGTCGTTCATGATGTCGTAGATGAGGCCGTGGACGATCTTGTGGTCCAGCGGCGGCAGATTGATGCGGCGAATGTCGCCATCCACCCGGATGATGGGGGGCTCGCCGGCGGAGAGGTGCAGATCGGAGGCATGGTTCTTGACCGCAAAGGCCAGCAGTTCGGCGATGTCCATGGGTTTTCGTCCTCGATGATGGGGTACTCGCTGGATAGCCTGTGAAACCCGGCTTAAATGGGGTTTATCGAGCCGCGGTGCTTTTTTTGTGTAGAATCGGCCCCCTGGGTTTTCGGCCCTGGAGCGCAAGGCCTTGAGTGGAGAGGCGCTGCAACGACGTTACCACGAGGTGCGCGAGCGCATTGCGCGGGCCTGCCAGCGGTCGGGGCGTGATCCCGCCACGGTGGGGTTGGTGGCGGTGAGCAAGCAACAGCCGGCCGAGGCGCTGGCCGCCCTGGCTGCCCTGGGGCAGCGGGTCTTCGGCGAGAGCTACCTGCAAGAGGCGCTGAGCAAGCAGGCGGTCCTGGCCCACCTGCCCCTGGAGTGGCACTTCATCGGCCCCTTGCAGGGCAACAAGACCCGCTTGGTGGCCGAACACTTCGCCTGGGTCCACAGCGTGGACCGGGAACGCATCGCCCGGCGGCTCAGCGAGCAACGCCCCGAGGCGCTGGGGCCGTTGCAGGTGTGCATTCAGGTGAATCTCAGCGGCGAGGCCAGCAAGTCGGGGGTGGAGCCGGAGGCGCTCGTGCCATTGGCTGAATTCGTGGAGGCCTGTCCCCGTTTGCAGCTCCGCGGCCTCATGACCTTGCCGGCCCGCAACGAGGACCTGGAGCGACAACGCCGCCCCTTTGCCCGTTTGCGTGAATTGAAACAGCGACTCGCCGACCATCTGGGGCGACCGTTGGATACCCTGTCCATGGGCATGTCCGCCGATCTGGAGGCGGCGGTGCTGGAGGGGGCCACCTGGGTACGGGTGGGGACGGCGTTGTTCGGGCCGCGACCGCCACGTCCATGAGGCTGCCGGGGCTGCGGTGGATGGGCTACACTGCCCCCCTTCGACGAGGACGAGGTTCATGAACGATTTTTCCATTGTTTTCATCGGTGGCGGCAACATGGCCGCCAGTCTCATCGGCGGTCTGCTGGAGGCCGGTATGGCGCCGGAGCACATTGGGGTGGCCGAGCCGGATCCCGAGCGACGAGCGCAGTTGGCCCGGCGTTTTCCGGTGACGCTGCATGAGGACAACGCCGCGGCGGTCGCCGGGGCCGATGTGGTGGTGCTGGCGGTCAAGCCGCAGGTGTTGCGTCCAGTGGCATGTGACTTGGCCCCAGCCCTGGAGAGGCGTCGCCCGCTGGTGTTGTCAGTGGCCGCCGGGGTGCGCACCGAGGCATTGCGACGCTGGTTGGGCGAGGTGCCGTTGGTGCGTGCCATGCCCAATACCCCGGCGCTGGTGGGGAGTGGCGCCACTGGTCTTTTCGCCCCCCCGGAGGTATCCGAGTCCTTGCGGGAGCGGGCCGAGTCGGTGATGCGGGCGGTGGGGCTGGTGGTGTGGGTGGACCGGGAGGAGCTCATGGATGCCGTCACCGCCCTCTCCGGTTCCGGCCCGGCCTATTTCCTGCTGGTGATGGAGGCCCTGGAACAGGCCGGTATCCAGTTGGGGCTGGAGGCACGCACCGCCCGGTTGCTGGCCCTGGAAACCGCTTATGGAACGGCCAAGCTGGCGCTGGAGAGCGGCGAGGATTTCGCCGAGCTGCGCCACCGGGTCACCTCTCCGGGGGGGACCACCGAGCGTGCCCTGGCGGAGTTGCAGCAGGGGGGATTGGTGGCGCTGTTCCAGCGGGCCTTGGAGGCGGCGCGTGAGCGTTCCCAGGAGCTGGCCGAGGCCTTGGGGCGGGACTGAGGATGGAGAAAACCGACGGGTGCCATTGGGGCCCGGGTGAGGAGAGTCTGTAATGGAGACGTCGTATTTCGGCAGCGCCGGTGTGTTGTTGGTCAAGGCGGTGTTCGGGTTTTTCGTCACCGTGGTGTTGCTGCGGTTTTTGCTGCAATGGGCCCGGGCCGATTTCTACAATCCCTTGTCGCAGTTCGTGGTCAAGGTTACCAACCCCATGTTGGTGCCGCTGCGCCGGGTCATTCCAGGGGTCGGCGGGGTGGATGTGGCCGCGGTGGTGTTGATGTTCGCGCTGCAATTGCTGGAGACTTGGCTGCTCACCCTGCTGATGGGGGTAGGGGTGAACCTGGCCTCGATGGCGGTGCTCTCACTGGCGCGGCTCATCGACCTCGCCTTCACCATCTACACCGTCACCATCATTGCCGAGGCCATCCTGAGCTGGTTCCAACAGGGGTCTCACAATCCCATGATCGCCCTGTTGCATCAGCTCAATCAGCCGGTGTTGAATCCGGTGCGCCGCATCATTCCCACCTTCTCGGGGATCGATCTCTCGCCGTTGGTGGCCCTGGTGCTGTTGCAGCTGGCCTCCATTCTCATCGTCGGACCCTTGCACGATCTGGCGCGCTCACTGTCACTGGGTTGATGGACTGGTATCGCTGGGATGGGGAGGATGTGATCCTGTTCGTGCGCCTGGTACCACGGGCGCGAGCCAACGAGGTGGTGGGGGTGGAGCAGGGGGCGCTGCGTATCCGTCTTCAGGCACCGCCAGTGGAGGGGAAGGCCAATGTCGCTCTGTGCCGCTTCCTCGCCGAGCGTTTCGGGGTGCCCAAGTCCCGGGTGGAGTTGGAGCAGGGGGCGCGGGGACGCAGCAAGCGCCTGCGGGTGGTGCGTCCGGCTTGTCCACCCGAGACCTTGCTCCCCGGCCCATAAAATGCTTTAGCAGGGCCATCGAAAATCCGCCCGGCGCCGTCTCCGGGGGGTGGATATAATGAATCAGACAGTCAACGGGAGAGGACGATCATGCGCACGCACAACCTGAGCCGGCGGCTATTCCTGGCCTTGCTGGGCGCCTTGTGGGCGAGTATCGCCTGGGCGGAGAATTCCATCACGGTGGGCGATTTCACCATTCATTACAATGCCTTCACCACCGACATCCTCACGCCCCAGGTGGCGCGCCAGTTCAAGATCCAGCGCAGTCGCAGTCGGGCGATGCTCACCGTCTCGGTGGTGAAGACGGAGATGGTGGGGGTGCCCAAGTCGGTGCCGGCGGAGGTGAAGGCGCAGGCGGCCAACCTCAGCGGCCAGCTGAAGAAGTTCGAGATCCGCGAGATCCGTGATGGCGATGCGGTGTATTACATCGCGGTGTTTCCGGTGGCCAACGAGGAGACTTTGGATTTCACCCTGGAGGTGAAGCCGGCGGGGGCGCCCAAGAGCTACACCATCCATTTCCGCAAACAATTCTTCACCGGTTGAATCCGGGTTGATGAAAAAGGCCCCGCAGGCGTGATGCCCCGGGGCCTTTCTCGTGCGGGGAGGAGGGCTCAGCCGTGGACGTGGCCGTGGGCCACTTCCTCTTCGCTGGCCTCGCGCACGTCCTTCACTTCCACATCGAAGATCAGCGTCACGCCGGCCAGGGGGTGGTTGGCGTCCACGGTGACCGTTTCTTCGGAGACCTCGGTGACGGTGACCACTTGAGGGGCGCCGCCTTCGCCCTGGGCCTGGAACTGCATTCCGGGCTGGATCTCGTCCACACCTTGGAAGGCACTGCGGGGAACGGCTTGCACCAGGGCCTCGTCGTGCTGGCCGTAGGCCTCTTCGGGGGGGATGGTGACATTGAGGGTGTCACCGGCCTCTTTGCCTTCCAGGGCCTTTTCCAGGCCGGGGATGATGCTGCCGGCACCGTGGAGGTAGGCGAAGGGCTCGCCACCGGTGGAGCTGTCCAGCACCTCCCCTTCGGGGTTGCGCAGGGTGTAGTGGATGGTGACGACCTTGTTGGGGGAGATCTGCATGTCAATTACCTTGTGTTCGATGGACTTTGAATTGAAAAACCCAGCAGCGCCGGGCGCAACCCCGCCTTCAGGTGGGCCTGCCCCGGGGATGCTGGCACAGGGACGGGTGTTTTTCCAGGTTTTTTCTTCGACCGCAGCGGCGTTGCCGAGTTCTCACAGGGTCTCCAGGTCGTATTCCAGAGTCAGTGGGGCGTGGTCGGAGAAGCGCTGGTCCTTGTAGATGGCGGCCGAGCGGACCTTCTCGGCCAGCCCAGGGGTGATGACGTGATAGTCGATGCGCCAGCCGACGTTTTTCTCCCACGCTCGTCCGCGATTGGACCACCAGGTGTATTGCTCCGGTTCCGGGTTGACGCGCCGGAAGGCATCCACGAAGCCCCATTCCCCAAACAGCCGGTCCATCCAGGCGCGTTCCTCGGGGAGGAAACCGGAATTTTTCTGGTTGGCCCGCCAGTTCTTGAGGTCGATGGGTTTGTGGGCGATGTTCCAGTCACCGCAAAGAATGAATTCCCGCCCGCTGGCGCGGATCGCCCGTAAATGAGGCTCGAAGCGTTCCAGGAAGCTGAATTTGATCGCTTGGCGCGCTTCCGAAGACGAGCCAGAGGGGAGGTACAGAGAGACCACCGAGAGGTTGGGGAAATCAAATTGCAAATACCGCCCCTCGGCATCCATGTCCGGCCAGCCCAGACCCTCCACGATCCGTTGCGGCGGCGTACGGCTGTAGATGGCCACGCCACTGTAGCCCTTCTTCTCGGCGTCGTGGTAGTGGCAGTGATAACCGGCGGGGAAGAAGGTCTCGTCCAGTTGATGGCGCTGGGCCTTGGTCTCTTGGATGCACACCACCTCGGCGTCTTGCTCGGCCAGCCAGTCGAAGAAGCCCTTGCGGGCGGCGGCGCGGATGCCGTTGGCGTTGAAGCTGATGATCTTCATGCTGCCCTCGCGAGAGAAAGGGCGCGATTATAACGGAGGGCAGGGCTGGTAGAATGCCCGCCTTCGAATACGGCGACGTCAGTCAGAGGAGAGTCATGTCCGATTACCGTGAGGAATTCATCCGTTTCGCCCTCGCTCGGGGGGTGTTGCGTTTCGGAGAGTTCGTGCTCAAGTCGGGGCGCAAGAGCCCTTATTTTTTCAACAGCGGCCTGTTTAACACCGGCGGCGCCCTGGCCCGCTTGGGGCGCTTCTATGCTCAGGCCTTGGAGGCCTCGGGCGTGAAGTACGACATGATCTTCGGGCCGGCCTACAAGGGGATCCCCCTGGTCTCCGCCCTGGGTGTGGCGCTGGACGAGGTGTTCGGCCGTGATGTGCCCTATGCCTTCAACCGCAAGGAGGCGAAAGACCACGGCGAGGGTGGCGTGGTGGTGGGGGCCCCTCTCGAGGGTCGGGTGCTGATCGTCGATGACGTCATCTCCGCCGGTACCTCGGTGCGCGAGTCCATCACCCTCATCCGCGCCGCCGGGGCCGAGCCGGCCGGGGTGCTGATCGCCCTCGATCGCCAGGAACGTGGCCAGGGGGAGACTTCGGCCATCCAAGAGGTGGAGACCGAGTTCGCCATTCCGGTGGTGAGCATCGTCAAGTTGGAGGACGTACTGCGTTTCCTGGAGCGCGACGAGGCCCTCTGCCGCTGGCTCCCGGCGGTACGCGAGTACCGGCAGCGTTACGGTGTGTCAGCGTAGCAGCAGGCTGAGGCCGGCGGCGATGGTGAGCAGCTCGAAGGCCCGTTTCACCACCCGCCCGCCTTTGACGATGGCCAGATGGGCGCCAGCGTATCCCCCCAGCAGCGAGCCCAGCAGCAAGGCTGGCAGCCAGTCCCAAGCCACTTCGCCGAGCACCCCCAGGGTGGCGGCACCGGCACCGTTCCAGAACAGCCCCACCAGCACCAGGGTATGGGCCACCGCCCGGGGGTAGTCCAGCCCGAACCAGCGCACCAGCCACAGGGTCACGAACAGCCCGGTGCCCGAGGTGAGTGAGCCGTTCAGTACCCCGATGAGAAACAACACGCCCCCACCCACGGCCAGTCCCCAGGGGTCGCGGTGCTGGGGATGATGCTCCAGGCCCAACTTGGGCTTGGCCCAGGAATAGACCCCCAGCCCAATGGTCAACAGCCCCAAGGCGATCTCGGCGGCCCGCTCGGGGAGCGCCAGCACCAAGGAGGCCCCCAGGATCGCGCCGGGGACGCCGCAGGCCAGCAGCAGTCCCACAAAGCCCCATTCCAGGCGTTCCGATTTCAGGTTTCTCGCCGTGGCGCCGATACCGAGCGCGACACTGGCGATCTTATGGGTGGCCAGGGCCACTGGAAACGGCAGGCCCAAAAGGATCAGGGCCGGGAGTTGCAGCAACCCCGCGCCGCCGCCGCTCAAGGCGGAGAGCAGATTGGCCGCCAGCGAGACCAGGAAAAGGATCAGTTGCATGGACCATTCAGGCATGGGGCGGGAGTGTGGCGAGCAGACATGAGGCTGTAAAGGTCTTGCTGCTGGGCATGACCCTGATGGGGGCGGCCTCCGCCTGGGCCGGACGTTATTACGTGGTGGACGACGGCCAGGGCGGGGTGAAGATGTACGACGTGTTGCCGCCGGAATTGGCCTCGCGGGGGTATCGCATCGTCGATGAACGCGGTGTGACCCTGAAGGTGGTACCGCCGCGCCAGGAGCGCGCCCGCCCGCGTCTGGACGCGCGTGACCGGGCCCTGCTGGCCACCTTCGCCAACGAGTCGGAATTGATCATTGCCCGTGACCGGCAACTGGCCACCCTGGAAGGCCTGATCCGCCTCAACGAACGCAACCTGCCACTCTACGAGGCCAATCTCAAAGAACTCCAGGCTGAGGTGAAACAGTATCGCCGCGCCGGCAAATCCATCCCCGAACGCCTGCGGGAAGATATCGAACGCGTGCAGCGTCAGATCAAGGAACGGCGTGACTTCATCCGCTCACAACGCCGTGAACTGGAACAAGTGCGCGCACGCTACGACGCCGACATCCGCCGTTTCCGCGAACTCAAGGCGGGGGGGTATTGAGGGGAGTGTTAAATC
>JALSHN010000346.1 GCA_026982215.1 Gammaproteobacteria bacterium | reverse complement strand
ATGACGGACCGGCCGAACCTTTCCCCCGTCCAGGCGCGTCTGTTCGCTCAAGGTATCCAGCATGTAATGCAGTTCCATGCAAGCCGCCTCTGCCCGACGCAGCAACCGGCGTTGGGACGGCCCGCTCAGCTCTCCCCCCAACGCCCCATGGAAGAGCCGCAGGGCATTGAGCGGCTGGCGCAGATCGTGTCCCACCGCCCGCAAGAAACGGGCCTTTACTTGAGCCGCCTCGCGGGCCTTGTCCGCCAGATCCAGATTGTCGAAACGCAACGCCGCGGAGCGACGATTGAGACGCGCGGCGTGATACCAAAGGACGAAGCCGGCCAATAGGGCCATGGCGATCAAGGCGGTGATCTCCCAGGGTTGTTGCTGTTCATGGAGGAATACCAACAGCACCAACGGCTGGCTCGCGATCCAGGCGGGAAACATGGACGGCACGGGGGCAGTGATCACCGCCGCCCCGAACCAAGGCCCCACCACCATCAACAGCACCAGATAGATCATGGCGGGCTGGAGATCATCACCCAAAAAAAGCGGAAACATACCACTGAGCAACCCCATGAAGACATTGTGAAACAGCAGATAACGTCCCCAGCGGTGTATGGCCGCGCCCTGGGGACGGCGGTGCAGGTAGGCCCAGTGCAAGACGAAACTGCCCACCACGTAAACCGGCATGGCAACGGCCCAGCCCCAAAAAGCCGGCGTGGCCGCCGGTGCCAACAGCACCACCGCCACCAACCAAGGGACTAGCGCCCCGAAATGGTTGGCCCGCACCTGGCTGTAGCATTGTTCGATGCTCAAGGCATCCAGCGCCTCCCGACGCCGGGAGGCCTCATCATGAATCAGCTTCATTCCGCGAGGATGACATGCGGCACGAGGCAACACCAAACCGGCTCCATGCCGGCAAAAATTCCCCTGGCATTCATATGGGGACCCTGATAAGCTGATCGGCTCAATCGAACGCGCTCTCGCATCCCCGCCTTTTCCGGGCCAGGATCCAACGGCGCCCGTGTAAAAGGTGAATCCATGACTCATCCCGACGCCTCCCCGGCGATCGCAGGTCCTTCTGCGTCCCCTCAGCCCAGTTTCCGTGACCTCGGCCTCCCCGAACCCTTACTCGAGGCGTTGGCGGCACTGGATTTCAACACCCCCACCCCCATCCAGACCCAGAGCATTCCTGCCCTACTCGAAGGTCGTGATCTCCTCGGCCAGGCCCAGACCGGCACCGGCAAGACCGCTGCCTTCGCCCTTCCCCTGCTCGCCCGCCTGGAGCCAGATCTTCTCTGCCCCCAGGTGCTCATCCTCGCCCCCACCCGGGAACTGGCCCTGCAAGTGAGCGAGGCCTGCGAGGGCTTTGCCCGGCATATCAGAGGCTATCGCGCCGCTACCCTGTACGGTGGCCAGCCTTACGCCCAGCAGTTGCGCGACCTCTCGCGCGGTGCCCAAGTGGTGGTGGGCACCCCCGGCCGGGTGATGGACCACATCAAGCGGGGCAGCCTGGACCTTTCCGGCCTGCGGGCCCTGGTGCTGGACGAGGCCGATGAGATGCTGCGCATGGGCTTCATCGACGACGTCACCTGGATCCTGGAACAGACCCCCAGCGATCGCCAAGTG
>JALSHN010000345.1 GCA_026982215.1 Gammaproteobacteria bacterium | reverse complement strand
GAGCGGAACAAAAAGTGGACGCCCTGGTGGAACGTGCCGGGCGGCTCAGCGAAGAACCCCTCGCCGACGATGAACGCCCCTGACCCCGCCGCCCGCTGGGCCGAACTGCAGCGGCGCGCCGAGGCCCGCCTGAACGAAGCCGTCCACCGTGGCGGCGGTCCGCTGAAAACCCTCGAAGCGGCGATGGAGTATGCCCTGCTCGGCGGCGGCAAGCGCGTGCGCCCGGTATTGGTGTACGCCAGCGGCCAGGCCCTGGGCGCTCCCCTGGAACACCTCGACGGACCGGCCTGCGCAGTGGAATGCATTCATGCCTACTCGCTGGTACACGATGATCTTCCGGCGATGGACGACGACGATCTGCGCCGCGGCCGCCCCACCTGTCACCGCGCCTTCGACGAGGCCACCGCCATCCTCGCCGGCGACGCCCTCCAGGCCCTGGCCTTCCGCCTCCTCGCCAGCGACCGCATCACCCCCGTGCCCGCCGCGGCCCGTCTGGAGATGATCCACACCCTGGCCGACGCCGCCGGTCACCGTGGCATGGTGGGCGGCCAGGCCATCGACCTGGCGGCGGTGGGCCGAAGCCTGAGTGAGGACGAGCTCACCCGCATGCACCGGCTGAAGACCGGTGCCTTGATCGAAGCCGCGGTGGTCCTGGGCGCCCTGGCCGCTGGCGAGCGGGGACGGGAGGCCCTCCCCCGTCTGCGCCGCTACGCCCAGGCCATCGGCCTGGCCTTCCAGGTCCAGGACGACATCCTCGACGTCACCGCCAGCACCGAACAAATGGGCAAGACCCAGGGCGCCGACGCTGCGGTGGGCAAACCCACCTACGTCACCCTGCTGGGCCTCGACGGCGCCCGGGCCGCCGCCGAGCGCCTTCATCGCCAGGCCATCGACAGCCTCCAGGACCTCGAAGGGGATACCGCATTGCTGCGCTGGCTGGCCCAGTACATCGTCTCGCGCGAGAAATGAATACCCAGGAACGCCCCTTGCAACCCCGCCACAGGCGCGCCATCATCCGATTGATGCACCAACCAGGACGTTCGCCCAGCCCATGAGTCACGACACCGCCTACCCCCTCCTGGCCTCCATCCACGATCCGGAGGACCTGCGCGCCCTGCCCGAAGAGGCCCTGCCCCGGCTGGCCGAAGAACTGCGTCGCTTCCTGATCCACAGCGTGGGCGAGACTGGCGGCCACCTCTCCGCCGGCCTGGGCACGGTGGAACTCACCATCGCCCTGCACTACGTCTACCACACGCCCCACGACCGACTGGTGTGGGACGTGGGCCACCAGACCTATCCCCACAAGATCCTCACCGGTCGGCGCGAACGGATGCCCACCCTGCGCCGGCGCCACGGCCTCTCCGGCTTCCCCAAACGCGACGAGAGCCCGTACGACACCTTCGGTGTCGGCCATTCCAGCACCTCCATCTCCGCCGCCCTGGGCATGGCCCTGGCCGCCAAGGCCAAGGGTGAGGAACGGCGCACGGTGGCGGTGATCGGCGACGGCGCCATGACCGCCGGCATGGCCTTCGAGGCCCTCAACCACGCTGGCGACACCGAGGCCGATATGTTGGTCATCCTCAACGACAACGAAATGTCCATCTCCCCCAACGTCGGCGGT
>JALSHN010000344.1 GCA_026982215.1 Gammaproteobacteria bacterium | reverse complement strand
AACGCATCATCCTCCTGGCCGAAGGCCGACTGGTGAACCTGGGCTGCGCCACCGGTCACCCCAGCTTCGTCATGTCCGCCTCGTTCACCAACCAGGTCATCGCCCAGATCGAGCTGTGGAACCACCACGACCGCTACGAGAACAAGGTCTACGTGCTGCCCAAGCACCTGGACGAAAAGGTGGCGCGGCTGCACCTGGGCAAGCTGGGTGCACGGCTCACCGAGCTCACCCGCGAGCAGGCCGACTACCTCGGCATCCCCGTGGAAGGGCCCTACAAGCCCGAGCACTACCGCTATTGAACGCGCATCGAGGCACCCGCCGCGCAAGCGGCGGGTGATCGCCCATGGACAGCCAACGCCATTTCCCACCCACCTTCAGCCTGGAATTCTTCCCCCCCAAGACCGCAGCGGGGCGGGAGAAACTGCGCGCCACCCTGGCCGCCCTGGCCCCCCTGGGTCCGGACTACATCTCGGTGACCTTCGGCGCCGGGGGCACCACCCGCAGCGGCACCCTGGAGACCGCCCTGATGGTGCGTGATGCCGGCATTCCCCCGGCGCCCCACCTCTCCTGCATCGGGGCCAGCCGCGAGGAGATCGCCGGGATCCTCGACGGCTACCGCGCCGAGGGCATCCGCCGCATCGTCGCCCTCCGCGGCGACATCCCCTCGGGCATGGGCGCCCAGACCGGGGGTGATTTCCACCACGCCAACGAGCTGGTGGCCTTCATCCGCGAACATGCCGGGGACCATTTCACCATCGAGGTGGCCGCCTACCCCGAATTCCACCCCCAGGCCCCCTCCGCCTCCGCCGACCTGCGCTATTTCAAACAAAAGGTGGCGGCCGGTGCCGATGGCGCCATCACCCAGTACTTCTACAACCCTGATGCCTACTTCCGCTTCGTGGACGACTGCGAACGGCTGGGGGTGGAGGTTCCCATCGTCCCCGGGATCATGCCCATCACCAACTACCAGCAACTGGCGCGCTTCTCCGACGCCTGCGGCGCCGAGATCCCCCGCTGGATCCGCAAGCGGCTGGAGGACTTCGGTGACGACCTCGAAGGCCTGCGTGCCTTCGGCCTGGACGTGGTCCGTTCGCTGTGCCAGAAATTGCTGGAAGGGGGCGCCCCCGGCCTCCACTTCTACACCATGAACCAGGCCGAGCCCACCGCCACCCTGTGGCGCGAGCTGGACCTGACACAACGAAAATCCCCGGAGGGCTGAACCATGGACAGCATCATCTTCAAATTGGTGTTGTTGTTTCTGCTGGTGGGCTTCGTGGTCTTCATGGCCCTTGCCGACCGCCGCCTCACCCGAGAGCGCCTGGCCGAGGAGCGGGCGCGGACGGCGGAGCGCCACGACGAGGCGGCCTGAGTAACCCGCCCAACTAACGCTCCCCCCGGGGATCAACCACCGCGCCGAGGTCCACCAGGTCCCAGTGTCCCTGGTAACGATAGAGGCGCTTGCCCCGATCGGGATAATCGGCCACGTCTTCGGGCAGGCGTTGCCCCATCACCAGGATCCGCAGGGGACCCTCACCGGTGTTGCGCAGGGCGTGGGGGACGGTGGCCGCGGGCAGGCCGACGAAATCCCCCGCCCGGAAGGGGTGGCGTTCCTCGCCCAGACACA
>JALSHN010000343.1 GCA_026982215.1 Gammaproteobacteria bacterium | reverse complement strand
CATGGCGCTGCGGCCACCGGTCTGGCAGTAGAGCACCACCCGCCGCTGGCGGGCCTGGCACAGTTCGGGGTGACGGTGTTTGTAGCCGGGGTCGGCGGCCCCTTCCAGGGTGCCACGGGGGATGTTGCGGGCGCCGGGGATGTGGCCGGCGGCGTATTCGCCCGGCTCGCGGACGTCCACCAGCAGCAGGTCTTCGCCGGCCTCCAGCCAGTCGTTGAGGGTGTCGGCGTCGATCTCCTGGATGCGGGCGCGGGCCTCGCGGACGAAGTCGGCCAGGGTCTTGGTCATGTTGCCTCCTCGGGTCGGGTCGTCGAGAAACGCAGACGCCGGCTTGCGCCGGCGCCTGGTGGTGAGGATTCGAGTGTCTGGAGACGCTCAGAGTTCCTCGGCGTGCTTGGAGAGGTATTCGGCCACGCCCTCGGGGTCGGCCTTCATGCCTTCCTGGCCGGGCTTCCAGTTGGCCGGGCAGACCTCGCCGTGGGTCTCGAAGAACTGCAGGGCGTCCACCATGCGGATCATTTCGTCCACGTTACGGCCCAGGGGCAGGTCGTTGACCACTTGGTGGCGCACCACGCCGGCGGTGTCGATGAGGAAGGACCCGCGGAAGGCCACCGCGCCGTCAGGGGTCTCCACGTCGTAGGCCTTGCAGATGCCATGGGTCAGGTCGGCGACCATGGGGTAACGCACCGGGCCGATGCCGCCCTTGTCCACCGGGGTGTTGCGCCAGGCGTAGTGGGTGTATTGGGAGTCGATGGAGACGCCCACCACCTCCACGTTGCGCTTCTTGAACTCGTCGATGCGGTGATCGAAGGCGATGAGCTCGGAGGGGCAGACGAAGGTGAAGTCCAAGGGCCAGAAGAAGATCACCCCGTACTTGCCCTCCAGGTGCTTGGAGAGGGTGAAGTCTTCGACGATGGTGCCGTCGGCGAGGACGGCGGGAGCGGTGAAGTCGGGAGCCTTGCGGCCGACGAGTACGCCCATTGTTGACCTCCTGTTTGAATTGGGTTCGACGATTTTTAGACTCTGTCTAAAAGACGTTGCACACTATACCAACACTCGGGCCGAAGTTCCAGACCGTTTTACTGTGGCTCGGGGGTGGTTGGGGATTGGGACGGCGTCTCCGCCGAGCGGCGACGGCCCAGGTAGGCACGGGCGGTGGCGATCCAGCCACTGACGGTTTTTTCGTCCACCGGTTGCAGGTTCTGTTGGCCTTTTTCTTTCACCCGGGCGTTGTAGGCCTGGCCGAGTTCGGCGGGATCGGCCTCGGCTAGGCGCTCTAGGCCATCGATGCCCAGTTCCAGCAGGATCTCGGCGCGGCGGCCGTCGATACCGCGGATGGTCATCAGCCGGGCCTGGGCCAGCCATTCGCCCAGGCGGCGCAGGTCCACGTCCAGCAGTGTGGCCAGTTCCACACGCGAACGGCTGCGGGCACCCACCTGGAGCAGGTCTTCCACGGTGTAGATGTGATGTTGTCGCAGCCGGGTCTTGTAGTGCTCGCCGATGCCTTGGATCTCGTCCACGTCGAGGAAGGCGGTGAACTCGGGGCGGGTGGGGCCCTGGGGTCGATCCCCCTCGCGGGGGAGGGGGGCGATGTCGAGGGTGATGCGGCTGAGCAGTTGCGGGTCGATG
>JALSHN010000342.1 GCA_026982215.1 Gammaproteobacteria bacterium | reverse complement strand
CCTGATCCCAGCGAATCCGCCCCGCCTCCGAGACCAGGATCACCGTCGAGCCCATGTTGAAACGCCCGATCTCCATCCCCTTCTCATAGCGGATCTCCCGATCCTGATAGCGCCACCGCCGGATACGGCGCGAGCGGGGCGGTGTCACCTCCCCGGCCCACACCGTCTCGATACTGGAGACGAAGATCGCCCCCACCCACACCACCGCCAGCGCCCCCGCCGGGGTGTCGAAAAAAGCGACAACCCGTTCATTGCGCGCGAACAAACGAGGCACGGTACGGGTAGTACTCTCATTGACGCTGAATATCCGCCCCGGCACATGGATCATCTCCAACAGCCGCAGATCCAGGGGGGCATGCACCCGATGATAGTCCCTGGGGGAAAGGTAAAGGGTCGCATAGCTCCCGCCCTGGAGACGCCGCGCCCAATCGTTGTCGGCCAACAACTCGGCCAGCGCGAAGCGCCGTCCCTTGGCCTGGATCAACCGTCCCTCGCGCACCACGCCCGCCTGACTCACCCGCCCATCCACCGGGCTCACCACCGCCTGGGGATCCGCATCCACCGGACGCGCCCCAGGCCGCAAGGCGCGGGTGAAGAAACTATTCACATGCGGGTAAGCCGAGACATCGGCCACCTCCGCCTCGGCGAGATCGACGTCATAGGTGGCCACATAGCGGCGGATGGCCCACTGGGTGAATCGAGGCCAGCGCCAACGGGTCAAGCGCCACATACCCCACGACAACAGGTGATGGGGCAAGGCGTATTGGGGCAAGCTCTGCAACCAATCGCTCAAACGGGGCTTATCGGACACCAAACGACCCTCTGCGGGGGAAGCGCCCCCTGCGGCTATACTTTTGAAGACCCAACCGGCGGCCAAACCCCGCCAAAGCAAGGGATTATGGCACCGCCGCAAGACGGAGGACAACACGACATGGACACCAGCGACAGCGCCCTCACCCACCTGGCCCGCCGCCTGGGTGAGCGCCTCCTGGCCCAAGACCTCTATCTCACCTGCGCCGAATCCTGCACCGGCGGCTGGATCGCCAAGACCCTCACCGACATCCCGGGCAGTTCCCAATGGTTCGAACGCGGCTTCGTCACCTACAGCAACGAGGCCAAACGGGAACTGCTGGGGGTACCGGCGGCGGTGTTGGAGCGCCATGGCGCAGTGAGCGAGGCCTGCGTACGCGCCATGACCGAAGGCGCCCTGCGCCACAGCCGCGCCCATCTGGCGGTGGCGGTGAGTGGTATCGCCGGCCCCAGCGGGGGGAGCCCGGAAAAACCGGTGGGGCTGGTGTGGATCGCCTGGGAGAGCGCCCCTCACCGTCTCAGCCTCGCCCGGGCGCACCATTTCGATGGAGACCGCGAGGCCGTCCGCCGCCAAGCAGTGGCCGCGGCGCTAAACGGCCTGCTACGACTGCTCGATGACCCCTGAGCCCGGCGACGAAAGACAACGGTTGTTCCTCGCCCTGTGGCCCGACGGCGAGACCCGGGCGCGGCTCGCCGCCCTCACCCGGCGCCTGAAATCGCATGTCCAGGGGCGCGCCACCCCCGCGGCCAAACTCCATCTCACCCTGGCCTTCCTGGGTGCAGTGGCGCCTCAGCAGCACCGACGGCTATGTCAACGCCTGAA
>JALSHN010000341.1 GCA_026982215.1 Gammaproteobacteria bacterium | reverse complement strand
GCGTCCCCATGCCACCACCCTGTTCACCATCCTCGCCGAACTCTATTCCAACGCCCTGGAACACGGCCTGCTCAAACTGGATTCCACGCTCAAGGGGGATGCCGACGGTTTCGCCCGCTACTACCAGGAGCGGGAGCAGCGCCTGGGGGCACTGGAACAGGGCTGGATCCGGGTGGAGCTGGGGCTGCTCCATGGCGAGGGTGGGCCGCAAATGGTGCTGGCGGTGGAAGACAGCAGCGACGGCTTCGATTTCCAGCGCGCCGGCGAGGCCGCGGAAGACAACGCCGAGGGCAGCCAGGCCTGCGGCCGCGGTCTGCACCTGCTGCGCTCCCTGTGCCGCGAACTGCGTTATTCCAAGAACGGCGCCCGGGTGGAGGCCTACTGGCGTCCCTGAGCCCGCCCCCGGCGCCAGAACACGAACCCGGCCAGCAGTGTCAGGAGCAGTACGGCACTGATCAGCGGTCGGCTGACGGCATAGACCCCCGGCGCCAGCAGGCCGCGCACCCACGGCAGAGCCGCCGGGTGATCCTGCAGCCACTGTGCCAGCGGCGGCGAATGGCGGTAGTAGAGGTCCACCAGCCTCGGGGCGTAGGGGCGCAGCCAGCGGTCGCGGAAGGCCCGCAGGGCCTCCACCTCCGGAGCCAGGTAGGAGCCGTAGGCCGCGGTGGCGATGAAACAGCCCTCCCGGGGCACCGGCGTGCGTGTCTCCACGTCCTCGACATTGCTCGACTCCCCCGAGAACACCCGCACCCGATTGACGATTTCCCGGTCCACCAGGATCGGCCGCGGGGTGGTGCGCACCCGCATCTGCACCCTCTCGCCCGGCAATAGCTCATCGATCACACAATAGGCCTGATCCACCCCGGCGAAGCAACGTCCCGGCGTCGCCTCAACCTCCAACAGCGTCACCCCGGTGTAGAGCTCGTTCACCACCACCACACAGGTGGCGTAACTGTCGCCACTGTTCTCCACCTCGATGAGATAGCTCAACGGTTCCCCCACCCGTACCTGGGGGCGATCGGCACGTACCCGTACCGAGAGCGTCACCGGATCCCTCTCCACCGGCACCAACAGGAAACTTCTCCCATCCTCGGCCAAGGCCGTGAGCCATGGCGGGCTCTGCTCGTCGATGGCATGAGCCTCGGTGAGCGCCACCGCCTCGCTCAGCGGAAAGGGATCATCGATGCTCAGCAGGCGGTTGAGATCGAAAGTGGCGCAGAGATCGGAATAGATGAAGGCGCGTCGCCGTCCCTGCGTGTCCAAACTCCAGCCCACCGTCTCGCCACGTGAATTCACCTCCAGGGCCCGGGCATCGCCACCACCCAGATCGTACAAGGCATCCGCCTGCTCCCCCACGCCGAACAACGATCGCCAGCGCAAGGCACGATCACCGCCGTCGGCGCTGCTCCAGCCGGAAAGGAAGGCGCCGCTGAGCCCGGTGATCTCGGCGGGATTGCCGTCGGGGTCGAGCAAGATGGTGGGCTGGGCATCCAGGGCCTCGGCCTCCCACAGCAAGGCCACCCGGCCCACCCCATCACTGGTGATGGCATAGCCCCCCACCCGGCCGCCGGGAGAGACCCCGGTGGCCCGTCCTCCCAAGGTCCCGGCCGGCAGCGGCAACGGGGTGATCTTCCATACCAGCTCGCTGTTCTCCGGGTCGTCCGGGTTCGACGGGCCCTGCAGCCAATAGACCGGATACTCCAGACCGTCCACGTCACGGGCCCAGCCCACCACCAGATGGTTGCGGTTCACCCCCAGGGCCACCGCGTCTTCACCCTCGGCCAAGGGAGGCAGCACGATGGGATCACTGGGATCCTCGATCGTGGTCCCCCACGGCCAGATCAGCGGCTGGAGCACCCCGTCGGCCCGGCTGTAGAAACCCGCCAGCAGCCGGGGAGAGCCGCCGCCGGCGATGGCGGTGACCACGCTGTCCACCGCATCCTGGGGCTCGTCGATCACCGGCGCCCTCATGGTGTCGGTCTGTTGATAGACCCGCACCGCCGCTCGCTGGCTGCCGTCCACATCCTCGCGCCAGCCCACCACCACCCCGGCGGAGTCCATGTCTAGGGCGACGATGTCGGTGGGATAGGCCTGATAACGCGCCGCCTGCGCCACGCTCATCAGGCCCAGCGTCAGCGCCAGGAGCCACAGCGGCCGCAGGGCCTCAGGCATAGCGCCCCCCCACGGCGATGGCCACCACCGAGAGGCCGAGCAGCAGATTGAGGCCCACCAAGCGGCGGATGGTGGCCAGGGCCGCCCCACCGTCGGGCCAGTTCTCTGCGGCCACCGCTCGGCGCAGACGGCGGTAGGGGCCAAAAAACACCCAGGCGAAGAGGGCGATCATCACCGTGGCCAGGCCGTTCATCAGGTGCACCCGCAGCGGGGCGCCCCCCATGCTGCCCCAGAGCTGGAAGATCAGGAAATAACCGCTCACCGGCAAGAGAACCACCGCCGCCCACACCCAGGGGAAAAAACGGGCGAACACCCCGGACCAGAGAGGGAGGCGCAACGGCGGTTGCAAGCGTTCGGCGGCCACCGGGCGCAGGATCACATAGGCGAAGAACATCCCCCCCACCCACACCACGGCGCTCGCGGCATGGAGGGCCAGGGCCAGGCTGTAGAGCATCGCATTCTCCTCAAGGACAGGGGCGGGCGAGTATATCCCAGTTAGTCGGCCGCCCGCGCCGTGGGTTCAGGGTGCGTCGGCCAGCTCCATCCCGGGCGCCACCCGGTTCAGCCAACTGGATACCACCTTACCCAGCCAGGCTTCACGGTCGCTGAAATCCGCCCCGCCCCCGGGGATGATCACCTGACGGTAACCCGGATTTCCGCTGCGGGCCACGCTCAGGCCGCGCGAACGCGGCGAGGGCGCCAGTGGCACCATCCCCTCCGGTGCCGGCGCCCGGCTCGCTGCCTCCAGTCGGGCGGCGAGCCAGCCCGGATCCTCCCGCACCTCCCATTCACCGACCACGTCCAGCATGGGGAGATCGATGCGGCGGATCAGATCGGCGCCATCCAGCGCGGGGTCTGCGGGAGAAGGGCGTGGCAGGGAGAGAAAGACCACCGCCTGTAGCGCGGAATCCTCTGGGCGTCGGGACGCGAACCAGGCGGCCAGTAACGCCCCCTCCCGGTGCCCTGCCAGGGCGATGTTGCGGATCCCACGCTTGGCGAGGAACGCCAGGGCCGCCTCCAGCCGGGCGCGGGCCAGGGCGATTCCTCCCGGCTCCCCGGGGCCGGGGAGAGGCAAGGACAAGGTGGCCCAGCCCCGGCGCGGCAAGCCACGGCGCAGTGGCTCGATGGCCTCGGGCCAAGCGGGATGGGCGCCCCGTCCCGGGAGAAGCACCACCGCCCCGGCGGTGTCGCGCCGTTGGGAAGGGCGCCACAAGGCGGGAAATTCGATCCCCCCCGCCTGAAGCCACAGGCGCTCCCCGGCCAGAGGGGAGCGCTCCAGCGCCGCCGCCCAGGCGCGCTCACCCGCCAGATCCATGGCCACCACCGGGGCGGGGAGCCAGTGAAGGAGGGCAAGGAGGATCCAGGGCAAGGCTGCAAAAGCTCCAGTGAATGGTATAAAGTTTGCGCTCCCTCGGGGGGTCGCCCCCATGACAGGAACCGTTTTCAGGAGAAGCCAAGACCGTGCCAGACTACAAGATCGCCCCATCCATCCTCTCCGCCGATTTCGCCCGTCTGGGCCAGGAAGTGGACGCGGTGCTCGCCGCCGGTGCCGACATCGTCCATTTCGACGTCATGGACAATCACTACGTGCCCAACCTGACCATTGGCCCCATGGTCTGCCAAGCGTTGCGCGACCACGGCGTCACCGCCCCCATCGACGTCCATCTGATGGTCAAACCGGTGGATCGCATCATCCCCGACTTCGCCAAGGCCGGCGCCACCTACATCACTTTCCACCCCGAGGCCTCCGAGCACATCGACCGCAGCTTGGGGCTGATCCGCGAACTGGGTTGCAAGAGCGGGTTGGTGTTCAACCCCGCTACCCCGCTGGATCATCTCGACTACGTGCTCGACAAGGTGGACATGATCCTCATCATGTCGGTGAATCCGGGCTTCGGCGGGCAGAAGTTCATCCCCAGTGCCCTCACCAAGCTGCGCCAGGCGCGGCGGATCATCGACGAATCCGGCTACGACATCCGTCTGGAGATCGACGGCGGAGTGAAGGTGGACAACATCCGCGAGATCGCCGAGGCGGGTGCGGACACCTTCGTCGCCGGCTCGGCCATCTTCGGCACCGAGGATTACAAGGCCACCATCGACGCCATGCGTGCCGAGCTGGCCCGCGTCAGGGCCTGATCGACACCGCCCCCGATGCGCCGGGTCGGCTGGGCCATGGGGCTACTGCTGCTGGCCGGGTGCGCCCTGCGTCCCCCCGAGAGCGAGACCGAAACCGTATGGCGCTGGCCCCCGCCGCCGGATCCGGCACGGGTGGCCTTCGTCGCCCAATTGGCGGCGCTTCCCGATCTCGTGCCGCGGGATCGCCTGAGCCAGTGGCGCCGGCGCTTGTCGCGGGCGCCACTGCCGACCGAGCCCCTGTTCGTCAAGCCCTATGACGTGGCCGCCGCCGCCGGCCAAGTGGTGGTCTCCGATACCGCTGGCGGTCGGGTGTTGCTGCTCGATCTCCCGGGACGGGCGGTACGGGTGATCGATGGCGGCGCCCGGCCGTTGCGTCATCCCCTCGGCGTGGCTCTGGACGGGCGGGGGCGTATCTATGTGGTGGACGGCGCCCGCGCCCTGGTGCGCCTGTTCGATCCCTGGGGGCACGACCTGTTGCTGCTGGGAGCCGGGCATCTGCGGCGTCCACGGGACGTGGCGGTGAGCGCCGACGGGGAACGCATCTATGTCCTCGACGTCGCCGGTCCCGGCGATGACGCCCACCACTTGGTGGTGCTCGATCGTACCGGTGGCGAGATCGCCCGTTGGGGAGGGCGCGGCCGCGCCCCCGGCCGCTTCAACATGCCCAATCAAGTAGCGGTGGCAGCGAACGGCGAGGTGGTGGTATTGGACGCGGGCAACTTCCGAGTGCAGGTGTTCACCGCCGACGGCCGGCCGCTGCGCCAATTCGGCTCCCTCGGGCGCGGCCTGGGCCAGTTCGCCCGCCCGCGTGGTTTGGCGGTGGACGGCACCGGGCGGATCTACGTCACCGACGCCGCCTTTCAGAACTACCAGATCTTCGATGCCATGGGGCGGCTGCTGTTGCCGGTGGGACAGGGGGGCGGATCGGGGCCCGGTCGCTTCGCACTCCCCGCCGGGATCGCGGTGGACGAACGCGGTTTCATCTACGTGGCCGATCAACTGTTTCGCCACCTGAGCGTCTTCCGCCTGCTGGAGGCGGAGCAGGACTGAGCATCTTGCACGACGGCCGCAGGTTCAATAGAGTACCACCCAACGAGAGGGAGGACCGGCGCGCTGGGAAGTCGACAATACGACGCCGGCATGGAGAGATCGAAGGGGGGGACATGAGCGTCTCGCGCACTGTGCGATGGGCCGGGCTCGCTGCCGTGATCGCTGGCGGGTGGAGTGTGCTGGCATGGGCCGGAATCGCCGAGTCGGTCCACAATCTCGGTGTCACCGGGTCGGGGCCGAGCGCCAACGGCGGGTTGCGCAACCAGTTCTCCGGCACCGCCGAGATCTGTGTCTTCTGCCACACCCCCCACGGTGGTGATGCCAGTGCCGCTATTCCGCTGTGGAACCGCAACCTCTCCGATCCCGCCATCTACACCACCTATGACCAGCTGGGTACCAGCACCCTGGACGGCCAGGTGGCCGACGTGGGTTCGGTCTCCATCGGTTGCCTTTCCTGTCACGACGGCACCCAGGCGATGGACAGCGTCATCAACGAGCCTGGCTCGGGCGCCGACAATCCCGGCTTCTCCGCCGGCGTATGGACCGGGGACGACGTCGTCGGTCCGGCCGACGGGCGTCTGGCGGTCGGCATCGTCCAGAATCTCGGCACCGACCTCACCAACGACCACCCCATCGGCATCCAGTACGGTGGTGGCGGCGTCTCGGCCAGCAACCCCACGCCGCCGCAGGGCGAGACCACCGACCCCGACTTCGCACCGGTGTTGTTCAAACAATCCAACGGGCGTTATCTGTGGTGGGTGGATAAGGACTGGCGCACCGGTGGGGACGGTATCCGTACCAAGACCGATGTCATTCTATACACACGTGATGCCGCCAACGGCTATCCCGGTCAGGCCGAGGCCGAGCCCTTCGTGGAGTGTGCCAGTTGCCACGACCCCCATACCACGGAGAACCCCACCTTCCTGCGCATCAGCAACACCGAGACCCCCAGCGGGCTGTGCCTGACCTGCCATGTCAAGTGAGTCCATGCACGCTTTGCTGCTCGCCCTGACACTGTCCCTCCCCGCGGCCGCCGGCGCCGCGGCGGGGGAGCCTCTCCAGGAGGGGAAACAACGGCAAGACGCGGTCTATGCCCGGGTGGGAGAGACAGTGATCACCATGGAGGAATTCGAGGCCGCCTTCCGGCTGGGGGTAAGGCAACGCTTCTATCACGGCAGGATCCCCCAAGAGCGGCTCACCGCCTACCGCGAGGAGGTGGGGCAGCGCCTCATCGACCGGGTACTGATGTTGCAGGAGGCGCGGCGCCGTGGCATTACTCCCGACGACGCCTGGGTGGCGGAACGCCTGGAGGGTTATCTGGCCCGTTACCGCGGCAGCCGGGCCTGGCGTGGGGATGAGGATGCCTTGGCGCGGGGACTGCGGCAGATGCTGGAGGAACAGAGCCTGCTCGCCCGCCTGGAAGAACAGGTGCGGGCAACGGCCGAGCCCAGCGATGCCGAGGTGCGCGACTACTACCGGCGCCATCCCGAGCTGTTCACCACCCCGCCCGCCTATCGCGCCGCGATGATTCTGCTCAAGGTGGCCCCTTCCTCGCCGGCCTCGGTCTGGCAGGCGGCAATGGATGAGGCCCGCCGTCTCAAGGAGCGGCTGGAGCGCGGGGCGGAGTTCGCCAATCTGGCGCGCATCCACTCGGCCGATGCCTCCGCCGCCCGTGGCGGTGACCTGGGCTGGCAACATCAGGGGATGCTCGCCCCGGCGGCCGAGGCGGTGTTGCAGGCGCTGTCGCCGGGCGAGGTCTCCGAACCGGTGACCCTGCTGGAGGGCGTGGCCTTGTTCCAGCTCCAGGAACGGCGCCCGGCGCGCCTCAACCCCTACGAACAGGTCTCCGAACGCGCCAGGGCCCTGTTGCAGCGCGAACGTTCCCAACAGGCCTGGGAGGCGTTTCTGGCCCGTCTGCGCAGTGAGGGGGACGTGGTGATCGTCGCCACGGGGGACTGAGGCGCACCAGGTACCAAGATGAACGCACATCATCGATAACAACGAGGAAATAGGGAGGCCGCCTCGGTGGTCGCCGGGGCGAGATCAGGATGCATCGGGGGGGATTGTCCATGCTGGCCGGTTTGGCGCTGCTGGTGAATACCGCAGTGCAGGCCGCCCAGAGCCTGCAATTCGGCGGCAACTTGGGCTACAACTACCGCTCCTGGGATCTCCTGGGTGGCGGTTCGGCCAGTGAAGACAGCCAGTACCTGGGCAATGTCAACGCCAACGGCTGGCTCGGCCAGCCCTGGCTGCTCACTTTCAACGGCGGTGCCTCCTTGAGCATCACCAGTCAGAGCAGTGTGGCCGGTACCCGTGAATCACGCCCCATTTCCACCCAATTGAGTTTCAATCTGCTGCCCCAGAGCCGCACCCCCTTTTATTTCCGCTATGCCGAGACCCGGCGGGTGAGCCAATGGCTGGACAGCAACCGCCCCAGCCTGCTGGATCTCGACACCCGTTACCAAGCCCGTTTCCTGCAAATGCGCCAGCGCCTCATCACCGGCGGCGGCAATCAAGTGGACGGCTGGTTCCAGCAATGGATCCGCGGGGTGGGCGGGGATGGCACCCTGCGTGATCAGGCCGTGGGACTGTCGTGGAAGTCGCGCAGTCCCGGGCAAAACCTCTATGCCTGGACGAAATATCAGGAGAGTACCCGCAGCGCCTTGAACGGTGCCTCGCGCAACCTGAGCGTCAATTTGGTGCACACCTACACCCCCCGGCCCGAGTTCTACGTCAACACCCTGGTGGACGGGCGCAGTATCGACAATGGTCTCGCCAGCGGATTCGGCAGTTACCGCCCCAACTCCAAGAGCGACATCGGCCAGTTGGTGAGCACCTTCTACTGGCGACCCACCTACAAACCCTACAACCTCACTGGTTCGGCCCGATTGCAGCGGCGGGCGGTGGCGTTCAGCGCCAACGAGAGCGAGCAGCTCCACTTCAATGCCGCCCTCGCCGGCACCTATCACGTCAATCGCCGCCTGCGCCTCATGGCCTCGGCGGATCTCAGCACGCTGGATACTCTCACCAGCAACAGCGTCGGCTCCCGCCAAAGTCTTGCGCTGAACTACCAGTCCAATCGCCGTCTGGTGCGTACCTTCCAATACTACTGGTACGGCAACGCCACGCTGAGCAACCAGGTCCAGGCCCAATTCGAGACCACCCGCTGGAGCCAGCGGGCCGATCTGGCGGTAGGGCACAACCTCCAGCGGGCCTGGAACACCGGAAACCGCTCGGTGATGCGCCTCTCGCTGCTGCAGAGCCTGCGCCAGGGGGTGGGTATCGGCACCGCTCCCTCCGCCACCCTCGTCAACCACACCGGTACCTGGACATGGACGAACAGCGACAAGGGACGCGACTGGCGGGCCCAACTGTTGGTGATGGACACCCGGGACGCGAGTCGAGGGGATGCCACCCAACTGGCCTCGCTGCAAGTGACCCGTCGCCAGTCCATCGGTCGTCTGAGTCACTGGGGGGCGCACATGAGCGCTCAGAGCAGCCGGCGCAGCGGGGAACGGCTGGACGACGCCTTCTATACCACCGCCAGCGGTCGGCTGGACTACGAACATCGCCGGGTATTCGGCGTGTATCGGCTGCGTTTCTACTCCAAAGTGGACGCGGCCACCATCGGGAACCGGCTCGGGCAGGATCGCCGCCAATTGGAATGGGAGAGCCGGCTTTCTTACCGGATAGGTCTGTTAAACGCGGCTGTAATGTATAGAATAGTGGCCAACGAGACCAGCAACGGATCTCGGCTGTTGTTCTTGCGAATCAACCGTAGTTTCTGACCTGCCAGGGAGGTGCTCCAGGGAGCGGGCACGCGTTTTACGACCTCGATAAATAACGACGGAGCATGACGACAATGAGAAACGTGACGACGAGACTGACCACTTGGTGGAGGGCGGCCGCGCTTGCGCTGGTGGCCAGTGTCTTTTGGGGGGTGTCGATGCAACCGGCTCAGGCCGAGTATGGCGACGTGATCATCAACAACTACTCCGACGCCGCGGGAATGCGTCCGGCGGTCTTCCCGCACTGGTATCACCGCATCCGCTTCCGCTGCAAGGTCTGCCATGCCGACTTGGGCTTCAAATTCAAGGCTGGTGGTAACAAGATCACCATGGCCAAGATCATCGACGGCAAGTTCTGTGGTGCCTGCCACAATGGCGAGATCGCCTGGTCGGTGGAAAACTGCGGCTTGTGCCACTCCGGCAAGCCTGGTATGCCCACCCAGATCCATGGCAGCACGGTCCAGCGCCTGGTGGCGCCTACCTACAAGCCCGCAGATAAGAAATAAAGGGGTTGCAGAATGAACAAGACGATTAGGAAAATCGCCGTTGCCGCGGGCTTCGCCGCCGCCGTCGTCCTGCCTCTCAGCGGCATGGCCGCGGAGGTCCCGGTCAGCAGTGCGGAAGTGACGGGATCCACCCCCGCCCAGCTCAAGGTCTCCAATGCCAATGTCTTCAACCGTCTTCTCAAGAAAGAGAAGGATCCCAACGCCGCTCCGTGGGAAGATGGTATTCACGACCCCGAGAACGAGGCCACCCATGCGCTGCAACCGCCCAAAGTGGCCTATGAAGGCTGGCCGCGGACGCCCTTCGGCAACCACGTGGACTGGGTGAAGGCCCTCAACGACGGACTCATCAATCCGCGTTACGACCGGGTGGATCCCACGGTGGAGCCCCTGGTGATGGATCTGGATATCGTGCGGCCGGTGCGTGCCTCCGTGCCCGACGTGGTGTTCCCCCACAAGCCGCATACCCAGTGGCTGCACTGCTCCAACTGCCACCCCAAGATCTTCATCCCACAGAAGGGGGCCAACCAGATCAACATGTCCGCCATCCTGCTGGGTAAGAAGTGCGGGGTCTGCCACGGCAAGGTGGCCTTCCCCATCACCACCAAGTCGTGCAAGAAATGTCACTCCAAGCCCAAACCGGCGGACTGGAAGCCGCCTCTCAGCGAAGCCAGCGTGAAGAACCCCTGGCGTTGACGGGGTGTTCCAACATCGCACCACGGCGCAGTGACCCTGCGCCGTTTTCGTGTCCACAGGGAGCTAAAGGCTGACGGGGGTTGTCCGACATGGCGATACCCCCCAATTCAGGCAAGGTGTATTGACGATGAAAGCAGTGGTCTTCGAGCGCACGCAGGGACGTTTACGTTGGGCGGTGTTGCTGGCTTTGGGGCTGGCGGGTGTGCAGGGCTGTTCACTGTTGCCCGACAGGACCCAGACAGCAACGGAACCTTCGGTGGCAGCCCCGTCGCCAGCCAAGGTCGTGCCCCAGCCGGAGCCCGAGCCGCAGCCGGCCCCCGAACCCCCTGCGGCGGAGGTGTTGCCGATACAGGAAGAACCGGTACAGGAGGAACCTTTGGCCGCTCCGCAGCCGCAGGCCCCCGCGACCGCGGATACCGCGGTGGAGGAACTCGTCACGAGTGCCGCCGATGACGCACCTGCGGCGTTGCCGGACGACCCCAACACCTTCCTGGTGACCCTAGGGGACAAGGACCCCCGCCATCCCGCATACGGTGAGGGGCACCCGCTCGGCTTCCTGGTCAATGGCCAGCCGGGCAAGCCCCTCGTCCTGGTGCGAGGTCAGACCTATCGCTTCGATGTGCGCACCGATCCCAAGCACGACTTCTATCTCAGCACCCGCGCCGACGGCTGGGGGGGTGGGGTGTACTCCCGTGGTGTGAAGGGCCAGTTCACCTATCGCGGGGTGGTCGAATTCACGCCTGACGAGCAGACCCCCGACGTCCTCTACTACCAATGTTTCAACCACAAAAACATGGGCGGGAAACTGATCATCGTCGATGCGGGTACCGATGTCGCCGCATTGGAGCGCAAGCTGGCCGAGGAGGCCGCGGCCAGGCAGCAGGCTGCGGGGGATGCCGCTCATCGCGCCGATGCACAGGCGATGGAACAGGCCAAACAGAAGATCGCCTACGGACGGCTGTTGTTGCGTATCAAGGGCGCGGCCATCGCCGAGGCTGACCGCAAGCGTATCGAAAGCGAGCTGGATCAGGCCCAGAGCGCCCTCGATGCTGGTCACGGCGTCGAGGCGTTACGGTTGGCGGAACGGGCCGGGGCCGATATCCAGGCGGCCACTGCCGGCAAGTTGAGTGCCGAGACCCGGGCGGCCTACAAGAAACAGTTCGACGAACTGA
>JALSHN010000340.1 GCA_026982215.1 Gammaproteobacteria bacterium | reverse complement strand
CTGTCGCTGTGCGGGGGGGGGGCCTCCTGGCTACTGCCACAGGCCGCGAGCCCCAGGCTGCACAACAACACGGCGATGGCCCGCTGTCGCTGCATGGCGTACCTCCTTTTCCAGTCGATCGTTGGTCATCATAGCCAGATTTCCCCCTCACGCCAGAGTCGTGTGCTAGGGTTTTCGGGGGAAGGCCATGGCAAAGCGAGGTGGCAGATGATCGGCAAGAAAAACATCGTCTTCGGGTTCTTCTTTTTGGTGCTCACCGCCGGCCTGGGGCCGGTGATGGTGCAGATGTACCAGGACTGGGGCGCGGCCAACGGCGAGAAACAACAGCGGGTGGGACATCTGCAGCAATTGAAGGCCGGTGACTGGGAAGAAGATCCGGAGACCCTGGACGAGTTGGATGCCAAGGCCCTGGCGGTGAGCAACGCCGAGGCCATCCTGGCCATGAATGCCGTCGCCGCCCAGGAATTCGCCATCGACTACATCAAGGGCGGTCCCCACGCCCATGGCAACCTGGAGGCCCTGCTCAACATCGCCGTCGGCCTCACGCTCGGCTTCCTCGCCGTCAGCGTGTGGCTCAAGCAGCTCATCTCCTGGAGCTTCATCCTCGGCACTCTGCTCCACTCCGGGCTGTTGTACCTGGAGCGGGTCTTCCAGGTGGAATGGGCCGCCGCGCTGCTCAACACCGGCATCGGCCCGATCCTGATCCTGTTGGGACTGCTACTCATGGGCATGGCAGTGGGCATGGGGTTCCGCGGGCGCTGGGTGGAAGAACGGTGATCGCCCTGTTGCAACGGGTCAGTGAGGCCTGGGTGCGGGTGGAGGGTCGGGAAGTGGCCCGCATCGGCCCGGGGCTGTTGGTGCTGGTGGGGGTGGAGCGCGGCGACGGTGAGCCCCAGGCCGAACGCCTGCTGCAGCGCCTGCTCGGCTATCGGGTGTTCGAAGACGAGGCGGGGCGGATGAATCGCAGCCTCGCCGACGTGGGCGGTGGGCTGTTGCTGGTCCCCCAGTTCACCCTCGCCGCCGACACCCGCAAGGGGATGCGTCCCAGTTTCACCCCCGCCGCGCCCCCCGAGACCGGCCGGCGCCTGTTCGAACATCTGCTGGCCGCCGCCCGGGCGCGTCATGCCCCGGTGGCGGCCGGGGTGTTCGGCGCCGAGATGGACGTGGGGTTGGTCAATCATGGCCCGGTGACCTTCTGGCTGCGCGCCGCCCCCCCGTGATCCGCCTTTTCGTTCGCGGTATAGTTGGCCGATAACGACAACCAGGGGGGAGCGATGGAGTACCGTCCGCTGGGGGACAGCGGCCTGCGGGTCAGTCTCATTGGTCTGGGCACCATGACCTTCGGCGAGCAGAACAGCGAGTCGGAGGCCTTCGCCCAACTCGACCGCGCCGTGGATGCCGGCGTCAACCTCATCGATACCGCCGAACTCTACCCCGTCCCCCCGCGTGAAGAGACCTACGGCCGCACCGAGGCCATCATCGGCCGTTGGCTGGCTGCCCGGCCGGGAACGCGCCAGCGCGTGCTCATCGCCACCAAGGCCGCCAGCCGTGCCGATTGGATCCCCTGGATCCGCGGCGGTCCCCGGCTCGACCGCCGCCACCTGGAGGCGGCCCTGGAGGGCAGCCTGCGTCGCCTGGGGGTGGAGA
>JALSHN010000339.1 GCA_026982215.1 Gammaproteobacteria bacterium | reverse complement strand
AGCGTAGTACCGCCCCCAGCTTGCCTCCCAGTCCGGCCCCCTTGGCCTCGCCGGTGAAGGCGCTGTCGTCGGAGAAATCGAAGTAGGCGTAGTGGAGCTTGGTGATGCCACTGCCGCCGAAGGGTTGGTAGAGCTGGCCGAAGCTGTTCACCAGGCTGCCGGAGGCGGTGCCGATGGTCTGCGCGGCGGGGTTGGCGAGATCTTGGAACTGGGCCTCGCTCATGGCCATTTTAAGGTCCATGCCGGCCCAGACGAAGTCCAGGCTGCCGCCGATGACCAGTTGCTCGCTGATGCGGTAGGCGATGGGGATCATCGCCCGGCCGACGCTGACCTCGGAGCGGTTCACCAGGGCGGTGTTCGACATGCCCCCCTGGCTGGGGTCGGCCATCCAACTGTCGTTGGGGTATTCGGTGCCCATGCCGCCCTGGCCGAAGACGCCGAAGCCGATGCTCAACGCGCCGCTGCGCCGGGCCCAGCCCAGGGCGGGCATGTAGAAGGCGGTGGCGGTGGAATCGGCGGTCATGCCCCCACCGGGGGTGGTGACGGTGGCGGAGACGTCGGGGCCGAGCATGCCCACGGCGAGGTCGAGCCGGTTGCCCTCGGGCATGAGGCCGAGGGTGGCGGGGTTGTTCATCATCGCCGCGGTGCCGTTGTCGTAGGCCTGGGCGGCGCCGCCCATGGCGGTGGCGATGGGGCCATAGCCCTCCAGGTTCATGCCGTTGGTGGCCCAGGCCGCCGGGGCCATGGCACTGAGGACGGCCAATCCGAGGGCCGTTCTGCGGAGCGTACGGGTCATTGCATTCCCCTCCTCGTTGTGTTTGTCGTTTTCTTGGGCGCCTGTGCTCGGGCGCATCGCCCAAAGTGCCATGGGAGGGAATAGGGGGCCAATCGAAAGCCCTTATCAGTGTATAGAGCGGCGATGGAGCAGGATGAGGAGGGATACCAGAGGCATGGCCGGCCTCCGGGGCGGGGGAGCGGCCAGTGTCGTTCCAGGGATTTAAACGGCGGTTAACCGCCCCTGCGATGGCCGTTCGCTTCAGCCGGCCTCTTCCCTCAGCCAGGCGGCGACCCGTTTGGCGTAGTAGGTGAGGATGGCGTCGGCGCCGGCACGCTTGAAGCCCAGCATGGCCTCCATGACCACCTTGCGTTCGTCCAGCCAGCCGTTTTGTGCCGCGGCCTTGAGCATGGCGTATTCGCCGGAGACGTGGTAGACGAAGGTGGGGGCGGCGAAGTGGTCTTTGACCCGGCGGACGATGTCGAGGTAGGGCATGCCGGGCTTGATCATCACCAGGTCGGCGCCTTCTTCCAGGTCCAGGGCCACTTCGTGCAGCGCCTCGTCGGTGTTGGCCGGGTCCATCTGGTAGGTGGATTTGTCACCTTGGCCGAGGTTGGCCGCCGAGCCCACCGCATCGCGGAAGGGGCCGTAGTAGCTGGAGGCGTACTTGGCGGAGTAGGCGAGGATGCGGGTGTGGATGTGGCCGGCGGTCTCCAGGGCCTCGCGGATGGCGCGGATGCGCCCATCCATCATGTCGGAGGGGGCCACCACGTCGGCCCCGGCCTCGGCGTGGGACAGGGCCTGCTTCACCAGTACCTCCACCGTCTCGTCGTTCATGACGTAGCCCGAGTCGTTGATGATGCCGTCCTGGCCGT
>JALSHN010000338.1 GCA_026982215.1 Gammaproteobacteria bacterium | reverse complement strand
CACATGGCGAAGGCCAGGATGATGAAGGGGAAGGATTCCATCAGACCGGCGAAGATGAACATGTTGGTCATCAGGGCGGGGCGCATTTCGGGTTGACGGGCGATGCCTTCCAGAGTCTTGGCGCAGATGAGGCCCCAGCCGATGGCCGAACCCAGACCGGCAGCGGCGAGGATCACACCGACGCCGACGGCGGTGTAGGCATAGATGGTGGCGATCATTTCAGGTGTCATAGCAGGGTCTCCCTAAGTGCTTGAGTGATGGAAAGTTCCGAACCGTTGATATCAGTGTTCTTCCTCGACGTGCGCCATCCCCAGGTACACGATGGTGAGCACCATGAAGATGAAGGCCTGCAGGGTGATCACCAGGAGGTGGAAGATGAGCCATCCCAGATCCAGGATCACCTGCAGCGGGAAGAGGAAGGCCAGGGCCAGGCCGATGCCCGCGGTGCCCCCCAGCAGGGCGATGAGCAGGAACACCAGCTCTCCGGCGAACAGGTTGCCGAACAGTCGCAGGGCAAGGCTCAACGGCTTGGCCAGCTCTTCGATGAGCGTCATGACGATGTTGACGGGCACGAAGAACTTACCGAAGGGGTGGAACAGGAACATTTTCAGATAGCCGCCCACGCCCTTGATCTTGATGTTGTAGTAGATGATCAGCGCGAACACGGTAAGCGACAGGGCCAGGGTGGTGTTGAGGTCGGTGGTGGGCACCACCTTCAAGTACTCGATACCGATCAACTTGGCCAGGAAGGGCAGCAGATCCACCGGCACCAAGTCCATGAAGTTCATCAACCACACCCACAGGAAGATGGTCAGCGCCAGCGGCGCGATGAGGGGGTTGCGACCAGGAAAGGTGTCCTTCACCTGCTGATCGACGAATTCAATGATGGATTCGACGAAGTTCTGGAAGCCGCTGGGACGTTCGAGGCTCAACTGCCCCTTGAGCTTGAGCGCCATCCACACGATCACTCCCGCGGTGAGCAGGCTGAACAGGAACGTGTCCACGTGGAACGCCCAGAAACCGGCGGCCTTGTGGGTCACCGGATCACATTGACCCACGCACCAGTTGGTGAGGTGGTGCTGGATGTACTCGACGGTCCCCCCGCCGGAGGATGATGCCGACTCGGCCACGAGACTTCCCCCCTAGTTCTATCGATGTTGGCCGGGCTTGAGCGCACGCAGGTTGATCAGGTGCGCGGCGTGGGCCAGGCCGAACCCGGCGGCGGTGGCCAATGGATCCAGGGCCAGCACCGCCAATCCCAACAAGAACAGCGCGATCACCAGGACGAAGCGCACCGCGGCGCCGCCATAGAGGATCGCCTGCATTTTTTTCAGGTCTTCCCCTGCGAGGCGCTCGGCGTGATGCATTCCCCGACTCAGCAGCAGGGTGGTGCTCAGGCTGATGAACGCCCCATAGAGTGCCGACAAGGCCGCCCATTGCCCCTGCGCCAGGAACAACAGGCCGGCGATGACTGCCGCCAGCAACTGCGTTCTGAGCAGGCGCTGGGCGTTGCTGGCGATGTCTTCACTCATTTGAACAAGTCCGGGTGGCTCAGCAATCGGTAGGCCTTCATCAACCCGCCCAGGATTCCGAGAAAACCCAGAACCAACAGGCCGATGGGTTGGCTGCCCAGCCACCTGTCCACGGCGTATCCCAGCAGAAAACCCACCACCGACATGGATGTCATGATCGAGCCGACCCCGATGAGCAAGGGGCCTATGGATGGGTTGCGCGCCATGAAACGCCGTCCAAAACGGGGCGGGATTATAGCCCGGGGTGAAAATGAGCCGCAAGGCTTTTCCGAGCCCTCCGCTCAGCCGATGCGTTCTAAGATGCCGTCCAGCTCTTCCAGCGAGCTGTATTCGATCTCCAGGCGGCCCTTGCCGCCCCGTTTGTTGACGATGCGCACCCGCGCGCCCAGGCGCTCGCTGAGGTGTTCCTGCAGGCGGAGGATGTCGGGGTCGGGGGTGGGGGTGGGACGTGCCTCTTTGGGGTTGAGGAGCTGTTTCACCAACCGTTCGGTCTGGCGCACCGACAGCTCCCGGGTGACCACCCGGTGGGCGGCCTCGGGTTGACGGGCCTGGGGCAGGGCCAGCAGGGCCCGGGCATGCCCCATTTCCAGATCGCCGTGGTTGAGCATCCGCTTCACCTCGGGGTGCAATCCTTGGAGACGCAACAGGTTGGTGACCGCGGTGCGCGAACGACCGATGGCCTCGGCCACTTGCTGGTGGGTCATGTGGAATTCGTCGATGAGGCGTTGGAGGGCGTTGGCCTCTTCCATGGGGGTGAGTTCTTCGCGCTGGATGTTTTCGATCAGCGACATGGCCAGCGCGGCCTCGTCGGGCACGGGACGCACCACGGCGGGGATCTGGTGCAGCCCGGCCAGTTGGGCGGCGCGCCAGCGACGTTCACCGGCGATGAGTTCGTAACGTCCTTCGCCCAGCGGGCGGACCACCACCGGTTGTACCAGACCCTGGGCACGGATGGAGGCAGCCAGTTCTTCCAGGCGCTCGGGGTCCATTTCCTGGCGGGGTTGATAGCGTCCGCGCTGGATGTGTTCCACCGGAAGTTCACGCAGATCGGTTTCGTCTTGGTCTCGTTCCAGGCCGGCGCGCAACAGCGCATCCAGCCCACGTCCCAGTTTTTTCTTGGCCATCGCCCGTGATTCTCCCAAGGTGTGGTTCAGGTGAGCGCCTCGTCCCGGGCCCGGGCCTCGCGCCGCAGCAGTTCTCCCGCCAGGGCAAGGTAGCCTTGCGCTCCGCGGGAGGCGCGGTCGTAGGCGATGACCGGCTTGCCGTGGCTGGGGGCCTCGGCCAGTCGGATGTTGCGGGGAATGACGGTGCGGTAGAGGCGCTCGCCGAAGTAGTCTTTGAGTTGTTCGGAGACTTCGTTGGTGAGGTTGTTGCGCGGGTCGTACATGGTGCGCAGCAGGCCGTGGACGTGCAGCTCGGGGTTGTGGCTGTGGCGGATGGTCTCGATGGTCTCCAGCAACGCCGAGAGCCCTTCCAGGGCGAAGTATTCGCATTGCATGGGGATGAGCACCCCCTGGGCCGCCACCAGGGCATTGACGGTGAGCATGTTGAGCGCCGGGGGGCAGTCGATGAGGATGTAATCGTAGCGCTCCCGCCGGGGGGCCAGGGTGATCCGCAGGCGCCGCTCACGGTCGGGACGGTCCAGCAGGTGGACCTCGGCGGCGGTGAGGTCGCCGTTGGCTGGAATGAGATCGTAGCCGGCCTCCTCGGCACGGACCACCACGGCGTCGAATTCGGCCTCACCCATGAGCAGCTCGTAGGCGCTGTTCTCAAGCTCGTGTTTGTCCACCCCGCTGGACATGGTGGCGTTGCCCTGGGGGTCCATATCCACCAGCAATACCCGCCGACGGGTGGCCGCCAGGGAGGCAGCGAGGTTGACCGCGGTGGTGGTCTTGCCCACCCCGCCCTTTTGATTGGCCACGGCCAGGATTCGGCTCATGGAGGGTTCCTCTCGCAAGACGCGGACGTTTCGATTCGCAGTTCCACCAGGCAGTGTTCACTGCCTGTTTCCACCGGCGGCAGGGGGTGGATCCGGGCCTGCCAGCCGGTAGGGAGTTCACCGAGCTCCCGTTCCACCCGCGGCCCTTTCATGGCCAGCAGCCGCCCCCCGGGGGCCAGCAGCGCACCGCTGAGGCGGCAGGTGCGCGCCAGCGGCGCGAAGGCCCGGGTGATCACCACCGGGTAGCGCCCGCAGTGATCGTCGAGGTGCTCCACCCGGGCATTGATCGCGCTCACTTGGTCGTTCAGGCCCAGTTCGCGGATCACCTGGCGTTGGAATCGGGTCTTTTTGTTCACGCTGTCGATGAGGGTCACCGGGCGCTGGGGGCGGGCCAGTGCCAGGGGGATACCGGGCAGCCCGGCACCGGAGCCGACGTCGGCCATTGCCCCCGCCGGGGCCTGGTCCAGATAGGGTAGCACGCTGAGGCTGTCCAGCAGGTGGCGCGTCACCATCGTCTCGGGGTCGCGTACCGCGGTGAGGTTGTAGGCGCGGTTCCAGCGCTGCAGCAGGGCGAGGTAGTCGAGCAGGCGTCGTTGAACCTCCGGGGACAATGTCAGACCCAGCCTTTCCAGCCCTTCGGTCAGGCGCCGTTGCAGACTATCGTCGCGGAGGGGGGAGGTGTTCATCCGGCGCGGCGCAGGCGCTTGAGGTGGACCAGCAACAGCGAGACCGCCGCCGGGGTGACACCGGGGATGCGCGCCGCTTGGCCGACAGTGGTCGGCCGTACCCGTTGCAGCTTTTCCTGAACCTCTTTGGAGAGGCCGCGGATGGCTTGGTAGTCGAGGTCGGCGGGGATGGGTTGTTCGTGCTGGCGCAGGGTGCGCCGGGCCTCGTCTTCCTGGCGTTGGATGTAACCGGCGTATTTGGCCTGGATCTCGATCTGCTGCGCCACACCCGGGGTGGGGCAGGGAGTGAGACCCAGGGCGGCGATCAGGGCATGGTAGTCCACTTCCGGGCGGCGCAGCAGGTCCAGGGCCCGGGTCTCCCGGGACAGGGGGCGTTGCAGCAGCGCCTCGGCGGCGTCTCCGGGCCTCACCCACAGACAGCGCAGCCGTTCGTTTTCCCGCTCCAGTGCCTCGCGCTTGGCACTGAAGGCCGCCCAGCGTCTCTCGCCCACCAGCCCCAGACGACGACCGGTCTCGGTGAGGCGCAGATCGGCGTTGTCCTCGCGCAGTTTGAGGCGGTATTCGGCCCGGGAGGTGAACATGCGGTAGGGCTCGTTGGTGCCGCGGGTGACCAGGTCGTCGATGAGCACCCCGATGTAGGCCTCGTCGCGCGCCGGGGTCCAGGGCGCCTCACCGCGGACGGCGCGGGCGGCGTTGAGGCCGGCGATCAGCCCTTGGGCGGCGGCCTCTTCGTAGCCGGTGGTGCCGTTGATCTGCCCGGCGAGGAACAGTCCCGGCAGGTGTTTGCTCTCCAGGCTGTGGTGCAGATCGCGCGGGTCGAAGAAGTCGTACTCGATGGCATAACCCGGCCGGGTGATACGCGCTTTTTCCAGGCCGCGGATGCTGCGCACCATATCGATCTGGGCCTCGAAGGGCAAGGAGGTGGAGATACCGTTGGGATAGACCTCCTCGGTATCCAGCCCTTCGGGTTCCAGGAAGATCTGATGGGAGGGCCGCTCGGCAAAACGCACCACCTTGTCTTCGATGGAGGGGCAGTAACGCGGACCGGTGCCTTCGATGACCCCGGCGTAGATGGGGGAGCGATCGAGGGCGGCGCGGATGATGTCGTGGGTGCGTTCGTTGGTGGCGGTGATGTGGCAGGCCACCTGGGGGGGATGTTCCTCGGGCCGGCCCAAGAAGGACATCACCGGTGTGGGTTCGTCACCGGGCTGGGGCTCCAGACGGCTGTAATCGATGCTGCGACCGTCGATGCGCGGCGGGGTGCCGGTCTTGAGGCGTGCCACCGTCAAGGGGAGTTCGCGCAGGCGGGCGGCCAGGGCGTTGGCGGGCGGATCGCCGGCACGTCCACCCTCGCTCTGGGCCAGACCGACATGGATCCGCCCGCCCAGGAAGGTGCCCACGGTGAGGACCACGGCGCGGGCATGGATCCGCAACCCCAGCTGGGTGACCACTCCCCGGACCCGCCCCTGTTCGACGATGAGATCGTCCACCGCCTGCTGGAACAGCTCTAAGCCGGGCTGCGCCTCGAGAATGCGGCGCACGGCGCGGCGATAGCGCACCCGGTCGCACTGGGCACGGGTGGCGCGCACCGCCGGTCCCTTGCGGGCATTGAGGACGCGGAACTGGATCCCGGCCTGATCGGTGGCCCGGGCCATGAGACCGTCCAAGGCGTCGATCTCGCGCACCAGATGGCTCTTGCCGATACCACCGATGGCCGGGTTGCAGCTCATCTGTCCCAGGGTGTCCAGATTGTGGGTCAACAACAGGGTGCGCACCCCCAGGCGCGCAGCCGCCAGCGCGGCCTCGCAACCGGCATGGCCACCACCGATGACAATGACATCGTAGTGTCGTTCCATCGTGAAACCTCGTGAAACTCGGGGGGAGTCTACGGCGCCCCGGGGGGCTTTGTCACTTGCCGATACAAAAGCGGGAGAAGATCTCGTCCAACAGGTCCTCGTGGTCCACCTCGCCGGTGATCCGTCCCAGGGCCGATTGGGCGATGCGCAGTTCCTCGGCCACCAGCTCGCCGGCACCTTGGGTCAAGAGTTCACCGGCCCGTTCCAGGGCCTCGGCAGCCTCCTCCAAGGCACGGAGATGACGGCGGCGGGCGAGGAAACAGCCCTCGTCCAGCGTCTCAATCCCCGCAAGGCGCATCAGACGTTCTTCCAGAAAGCTCATGCCTTCCCCGGTCTTGGCCGACAACCGCACGCCCTTCCCCAAGGGAGACTGGAACGGCCCGGGAGGGTTCCCGGAGAGGTCGATCTTGTTGGCCACCACGGTGAGGGAGACCCCGTCGGGGAGGCGGGCGGCCACCTCACGCTCTTCTTCTCCCGGCCCTTGGGCGTCGTCCACCACCAACAGGCAATGATCCGCCTCGGCGAGGCTGGCCCAGGCGCGACGGATGCCTTCTTGTTCCACCGGGTCGTCACTGGCGCGCAACCCGGCGGTATCCAGCACCTGCAACGGTATCCCGCCCAACTGCACCTGTTCCCGCACCAGATCACGGGTGGTGCCGGGGATCGCGGTGACGATGGCCGTCTCGCGCCCGCTGAGGCGATTGAGCAGACTGGATTTGCCGGCATTGGGCCGCCCAAGGATCACCACCCGCAGCCCTTCGTTGAGCACCGCCCCCTGTTGGGCCCGGCGGCGCAGCGCCTCGATGCCCTGGATCAAACGCTGCAAGCGCTGAGCCAGTTGGTCGTCGGCGAGGAAATCGATCTCCTCGTCGGCGAAATCGATGGCCCCTTCCACGTAGCAACGCAATTCCACCAACGCCGCCACTTGTTGCTGAACCGCCTGGGAGAGACCGCCGGAGAGGGTGTTGCCGGCCGCTCGCGCCGCCGCCTCGGTGGAGGCGTGGATGAGGTCGGCCACCGCCTCGGCCTGGGCCAAATCGAGTTTATCGTTGAGAAAGGCACGGCGGGTGAACTCACCCGGTTCGGCCTGCCGCACCCCCAAGGCCAGGATCTCGGCCAGCAACAGATCCAGCAACACCGGCCCGCCGTGGATCTGAAACTCCACCACGTCCTCACCGGTATAGGAATGGGGTGCGGGAAAATAGAGGGTGATGCCGCGATCCACCACCCGTCCCTGGCGATCGCGTACCGGGCCGTAGCGGGCATGACGGGGGGGTGGCAGCTCGCCGGTCAAGGCACGCGCCACCTCCAACGCCCGGGGTCCGGACACCCGCACGATCCCCACCCCGCCCCGACCCGGCGGGGTGGCCACCGCGGCGATGGTGTCGCTGTTCATCCGCTCTTGGTCGAGGCCTTCTCCAGCTTACGGATGATGTACCACTGCTGGGCGATGGAAAGGGTGTTGTTCACCAACCAGTAGAGCACCAGCCCGGAAGGGAAGAAGGCGAAGAACAAAGTGAAGATGATGGGCAAGAATTGCAGCACCTTCTGGTGGGTGGGATCCATCCCCGCCGTGGGGTTGAGCTTTTGCTGCACATACATGGACAAGCCCATGAGGATCGGCAGCACATAGTAGGGATCCTTGGTGGAGAGATCGTGGATCCACAGGATCCACGGCGCCATGCGCAACTCGACACTCTCCAACAACACCCAGTAGAGGGCCAGGAATACGGGAATCTGCACCAGGATGGGCCAACAACCGCTCAAGGGGTTGATCTTCTCGCGGCGATAGAGCTCCATCATCGCCTGTGACAGGCGTTGGCGATCCTCGCCGTAACGCTCGCGCAAGGCCTGCAGCTTGGGCGTCAGGCGACGCATGTTGGCCATCGAACGGTAACTGGCCTCGGACAATTTATAGAAGGCCAGTTTGATCAACAGGGTGAGCAAGATGATGGACCAGCCCCAATTGCCGGTGAAGCTGTGGAACTGCTTGAGCAACCAGAACAGCGGTTCGGCGAGGAAGGTCATCACCCCGTAATCGACGGTGAGTTTGAGGGTGGGGTGGACCTCCACCAGACGGTCGTGCTCTTTGGGTCCGAGATAAAGCTGGGAGCGGAAGGTGGCCGTCTCCCCAGGGGCCACCTCCACCGGCGCCGCGGCCATGCCGAGAATATAGCGCGGTCCGTTCACCTGGCGGGTGTAGAGGCGCTCGGCCTCGTTCTGATCCGGGATCCAGGCGGTGACGAAATAGTGCTGCAGGAAGGCCACCCACACCCCTTGAGCCAGCTCCTGGGGTGAGCGCCAGTTATCCATCTCGTCGAAGCCGATCTTCTCGTAGGGTTTGTCGGGGGTGGAGACCGCCCCGCCGGTGAAGGTGTAGATGAAGGCGGATTTGTTGGGATCACTGAATTCATTGCGCTGGAACTGGCGATAGATACGCCCGGCCCAGGGCTGATCCAGGCCGTTTTCCAGGCGGTGCTCCAGGTCGATGAGATAGCGCCCACGGTGGAAAGTGTACACCTTGGTGACCTTCACCCCCTCGGGACTGGTCCAGGTCAGCGGCACCTGCAGCGAATCCTGCCCCTCCCCGAGCGTGTAGGTGGAGGCCTCGGCCTGGAAACGGGCGTAGTGATCAGGCGCGGGCTGCCGGGAGACGAAACCGCTCTGGGCGACATAGAACCGCTCGGGTGTATCGCTCATCAGCGTGAACGGGGTGGGATCGTCCACACTCAGGGGATATTTCAGCAGCCGGACCTTGCGCACGTCACCGCCGGTGGTATCGATGATCACGTCCAACAGATCGGTGATCACCCGGACCCGCTCACCGCGCACCACCCCCTCGGCCTCCTTCACCGATTCCGCCGGGACATCGGCCGCTGCCTGGTGAGGCACGTCACCCGGCGAGGCCGGCTCTGACGAATCCGTGGCTACCGTGTCCGCCTGGGATGGCACTGCCGGGACATCGGCATCGCTTTGCGCCGGGGCCTGGGCCACCGGCGTGGGACGGGGTCCATAGTCGCTCTGCCAGGCCTCCCACAACAACAGCGTGACCATCGCCAGGGCGAGGAAGAGAATGAGCCTTTGGTTTTCCATTATTTCTTCTGCCGGAGTTCGGGCACGGGATCGACGCCGCCCTCGTGCCAGGGGTGACAACGCAGGATCCGCCGCAGGGCCAGCCACCCCCCCCGCCAAGCGCCATGACGTGCCAAGGCCTCCATGGCATAAGCGGAACAGGTGGGATGGTAGCGACAACTGGACCCCAGATAGGGACTGAGGAAATAGCGGTAACCGCGGATGATCAGGATCAACACACGAGAGATCATGAGCGGCCCAATTTCGTCAGCAAGCCATCCAGTTCCTCGCGCAACTCACGGCGATCGCCCTCCCACACCTGCGGCCGGGAGAGAATGACCACATCCCAGCCGGCGAGGGTCTCTCGGTGGCGGCGGACCGTCTCCCGGCTCAAGCGTTTGAGGAGATTGCGGCGCACCGCGGTACGACTGTGCTTACGGGCGATGGCCAGTCCGAGGCGGGGGATGGCAACGGAGTTGCGCCGGGCGAGGAGTTTGAAGAAACGGCCGTGCAACACCCGGTCTGGCCGGGCGAAGACGTGGGAAAACTCGGCCTTGGCACGCAGGCGCCCCGGGGGCGGGGCGGATACCGCAGGCCGCCGAGGCCCCACCTCCTCGACCGCCGCCTCCCTCACCTCACACCGCCAGGCGGGCCCGGCCCTTGGCGCGACGCGCGGCCAACACGCGGCGCCCACCTTTGGTACGCATACGGGCACGGAAACCGTGGGTACGTTTACGACGCAGATTGTGCGGCTGATAAGTTCTCTTCATGATAGCGATTCCCGGGTTTTGATCTTCGACCAAGTCGAAAAAGGCGTGAAAAGATACTGTCCCCCTGGGGGAAAGTCAATGCAAACACGCCCCTGGACAAGTTGTGGATAAGTTGTGAAATGCGGGGTAAACTCGCACCTCCCTCCCAATCGCGTTCAAGGACGCCCGACCGTGACACACGCCTTGTGGGACCGCTGCCTGGAGCGACTCGCCGCCGAGCTGCCGCCGCAGCACTACAAGACCTGGATCAGCGCCCTGAGGGCCCGGGAAGGGGATGAGACCCTGCATCTCTATGCCCCCAACCGCTTCGTCCAAGACTGGATCCGCACCCGCTTCCTGGAGCGGATCCAGGAAACGCTGGAGACCGTGGCTCCCGGCTGGCAGGTGGAGCTGTGTATCGGCAACCCCGGTGATGGGGGAGAAGGGGCGACTCGCGATCCTACCCCGAAACGGACGCCCCCCTCCCCGGCTCCCCGTCAAGCCACCCGGCCCCCGGCGTCACGCGTGGTGGTGCGCGAAGAGACCCCCAATGCCATGCGCACCAACCTCAATCCGGCCTTCACCTTCGACAGCTTCGTCCAAGGCAAATCCAATCAGATGGCCCGCGCCGCCTCGGAGCAAGTGGCCAACAACCCCGGCCGATCCTACAACCCACTGTTCATCTACGGCGGCGTAGGGCTGGGCAAGACCCACTTGATGCACGCCATCGGCAACCAGATCCTCAAGGAACGCCCGAACGCCCGCGTGGCCTATCTGCACTCCGAACGCTTCGTACAGGACATGGTCAAGGCCCTGCAGCACAACGCCATCGACCGATTCAAGAAGTTCTACCGCACCCTCAACGTGCTGCTCATCGATGACATCCAATTCTTCGCCGGCAAGGAACGCTCCCAAGAAGAGTTCTTCCACACCTTCAATGCCCTGCTGGAAGAACAGCAGCAAGTGGTACTCACCTGCGATCGCTTCCCCAAAGAGGTCAATGGTCTGGAGGAACGCCTCAAATCCCGTTTCGGCTGGGGGCTCACCGTGGCCGTGGAGCCTCCCGAGCTGGAGACGCGGGTGGCGATCCTGCTGAAGAAGGCCCAGGAGATGGAAGTAGAACTCCCTCAGGAAGTGGCCTTCTTCATCGCCAAACGCATTCGCTCCAACATCCGCGAGCTGGAAGGAGCACTGCGCCGGGTGGTGGCCAATGCCCGCTTCACCGGCCGGGAGATCGACGTGGATTTCGTACGCGAGGCCCTCAAAGACCTGCTGGCACTGCAAGAAAAACTGATCACCATCGACAACATCCAAAAGACGGTGGCCGAATACTACAAGATCCGCTACACCGACCTACTCTCCAAGAAACGCACCCGCTCCATCGCCCGCCCCCGACAGATCGCCATGGCACTGGCCAAGGAACTCACCAACCACAGTCTGCCCGAGATCGGCGAGGCCTTCGGAGGGCGCGACCACACCACCGTGCTCCATGCCTGCCGCAAAGTCCAGGAACTGCGCGAACAAGACGCCCGTATCGACGAGGACTACCGCAATCTGTTGAGGAGCTTGAGCACATGATGTGGACAAGGTGCGTACAACTCGAATCACCTACTTCCCCCTGGAGTTATCCACAATCGATACACAGGTTGGACAAGGGTGCTCCCCGCTGCCATCCACCGGAATGACCCTGGACAACACATTGATGGAAAAGAAGAAAGACGCCCCGTCCACTTACACACAGGATCAAT
>JALSHN010000337.1 GCA_026982215.1 Gammaproteobacteria bacterium | reverse complement strand
CTCCGACCGCCTGTGCACCCCCTCGGCCGAACTCATGACCAGTCTGGAACGGGACGAGCGCTTCGCCCCCGAGGTCTTCGCCGAAAAGCCCGACCGCTTCCGCCACGAACCCTACCGCCGCAAACTGTTCATCATGCGCTTCCGGCTGGAACGCAACCTGGTGGCGGTCAAGAACCGCCTGGCGGGCAAGAACGTCGCCCCCCACCCCGCCGCCTACCCCTCGGAAGAGGAATTCCTCGACGATCTGCGGCTGATCCACGCCTCGCTGCATAGCCACGGTGACGGCAACATCGCCGACGGCGCCCTGCGCGACCTCATCCGCCTGGTGGAGACCTTCGGCTTCTACCTGCTCAAACTGGACATCCGCCAGGAATCCACCGTCCACAGCGACACCGTGGCCGAAATCCTCGCCCAGCATCCCGACCAACCCGAGTACGCCAAGTTGGACGAGGAGACCCGCCTGGAGCACCTGGCCACCCTCATCGACGCCCCCGAGCCCCTCTCCGTGGACCGCGAATGCCTCTCCGCCAAGGCCCGAGAGACCCTGGACGTCTTCGAGATCATCCGCCACATGCGCCGGGAGATCAGTCCGCAGGCCTTCGGCAGCTACGTCATCTCCATGACCCACACCGCCAGCCACGTCATGGAAGTGATGTTCCTCGCCCGCCTCGCCGGCCTGGTGGGCCGCAAGGGCGGCCGCGACTTCTGCCACATCCGCATCGCTCCCCTGTTCGAGACCATCGAAGACCTGGAGCACATCGAACCGGTGATGACCAAGCTGCTGGACAACCCGGTCTACCAGCGGATGCTGGGCGCCTCCGGCAACTTCCAGGAAGTGATGCTGGGCTACTCCGACTCCTGCAAGGACGGCGGCATCCTCGCCTCCGCCTGGAGCCTCTACCAGGCCCAGAAACAGCTCACCGCCCTCACCAGCGAGCGGGGCATCCGCCTGCGGCTGTTCCATGGCCGTGGCGGCACCGTGGGCCGTGGCGGCGGCCCCACCCACGACTCCATCCTCGCCCAACCGGCCGGCACCGTGCACGGCCAGATCAAATTCACCGAACAAGGCGAGGTGCTCTCCTTCAAATACGCCAACGTGGAAACCGCGGTCTACGAACTCACCATGGGCGCCACCGGCCTGATGAAGGCCAGCCGCTGCCTAGTGGAGACCCCGCCGGAAGACCGCCGCGACTACCTCGGCGTCATGGACCAACTGGCCCGCATCGGCGAACGCCGCTACCGCGAACTCACCGAGCAGACCCCCGGCTTCCTCGACTACTTCTACGAAGCCACCCCGGTGAACGAGATCGCCCTGCTCAACATCGGCTCGCGCCCCTCCCACCGCAAGAAGACCGACCGCTCCAAGGCCTCGGTGCGGGCCATCGCCTGGGTCTTTGGCTGGGCCCAGTCGCGCCACACCCTCCCCGCCTGGTACGGCATCGGCAGTGCCCTGGAGGAATGGCGCAACAACGACCCCGCCCGCCTGGCCAAGCTGCAGAACATGTATCAAGAGTGGCCGTTCTTCCGCAGCCTGCTCTCCAACGCCCAGATGGCCCTGTTCAAGGCCGACATGCAGATCGCCCAGGAATACGCCGCCCTGTGCGAGGACAAGACCACCGCCCTGGAGATCTACGGCCTCATCCGCGAGGAATACGAACGCACCCTCACCCAAGTGCTCAACGTCGCCGATGCCCAGATGTTGCTGGAGGAAAACCCCGGCCTGGCCCTCTCCCTGCTGCGCCGCAATCCCTATCTGGACCCGCTGAACCACATCCAGCTCATCCTGCTGGAGCGCTACCGCAAGGAAGACGATGAGGCCCACCGGCGCCGCTGGCTGGATCCGCTGCTGCGCTCCATCAACGCCATTGCCACCGGGATGCGCAACACCGGCTGAGACACGGATCAGCGGCACAAACGCAAACGGCGCCCCGAAGGGCGCCGTCCACACGGGAAACGGCAACGCTCACGCCGCCTGGATGGGGATCCGCCGGCTGCGGCGCTTGATGCGGTTCTGTTCGTCCAGATAGATCAGATTGGGGTGAAACTCGGCCAGCTCGGCGCGATCGAGCACCGCGTAGGCGCAGATGATCACCCGATGCCCCGGCGCGGCCTTGTGGGCCGCCGCCCCGTTCACCGAGATGATCCCTGATCCCTCCTGGGCGCGGATGGCGTAGGTGACGAAGCGCTCGCCGTTGTCCAGGTTGTAGATGTGGATCTGCTCGTACTCCAGGATCCCGGCGGCATCCAGCAGCCGACCGTCGATGGCGCAGGAGCCCTCGTACTCCAGCTCCGAGTGCGTCACCCGGGCATGATGCAGCTTGGCCTTGAGCAAGGTCAGTTGCATGAACGCTCTCCAGGAAAAAACAGGCGGGATATTATGCCCGCTGAGGGCCGGGGCTTCAATCCGGCAGCGAAGCCAGGGGCGCCCCGGGAACGGGGCGCCCTCAGCGAAAAGGACTGATCAAAAGGGAAATTGCTCCCCCCCATGTTGCTGGGGGATCTTGGCGGTCTCGAAGGATCCATCGGAGCGTTGCACCACCTTGTGCGCCCCGCTCATCCCGCCGGCACCGTCCAAGAAGGCGTATCCCATGGCCCCGAACATATACACCGAGGCATAGAAATTGGTCATCGAGGAGACGATGTCAAACAACGTCCGCTTCTCACCGTTCTGCCCCCAATAGGCCACTTCATGGCGATAACCGCCGTTGGGTGTCGGATTGGAGAGCGCGGCGAACACTCCAAGACTCACGAGTGGTCGCGGCACCAAGGCCAAAGACGGTATTTGCCCACCAGCGCACTGGCGCCCGGCCTCTCCCTCTCCCAATTTTTCCAACTTGTTGTTGAGCAGCAGATACATGGACAGGTTGGCCAGGATATAGGCGGAAGATTTGAATTGTTCCGCCACCGCCTTCAGTCCACATATCTCCACCAAGTCCGCCATGATGTTCAAGGTCACCGCGGAGCTCAGCAGATTGATGGCGGCCACCCCTTGCTGATGGCTGTTCCCAAAATGGCGCAGCTTGGCAAACACCTCGGGGGAGTCGGGGGTGACCAAGCCGGGGTGCCACAACTGATCCACCCCATAAACATCGCCAGCCTCATCGGTGTATTGCGGACTCCAAGGGGCGGTAAGGCTCACCCCCTCCTGTGGGGTGGTGGGCAGCTCCCACAAGTCGAGCCCATCGTCACTGGACTCGGCCACGAAAAACACCCGTTCTCCCGTATCGGTCTGTTTGACTCCCGAGGAGGTCTTGGCAAACTCATACTCCACCGCGTAAGGCAAGGGGGTCTTGGTGAGGGTGTCGGCCACCACGTCGTACCAATACACCCCCTGTACCGTGCTGTCGGGTGATTTCACCTGGATCAGCGCCGTACCGTCCCACGGGCTGTAAACGAGAGCCGTGGCCTTGGCGATCCCTTCCAACAAAGGCTCTTCCCGACGGACATCCATCTGGGCATCACGGCTGTAAAGCCTATAACCGCCGGTGGGCGTGAACTCTTCCAAGGTCAGGTAACGACGTACCACCGAGCCACTGTCGCTCACCCCCATGGCACTGACGTCCTGGGATACCGCCACCACCGAGGCCACCACTTTGCCTGCGATGGCGGACCGGGTCTCGGACATCGCCACATGGACGATGAAATACTCATTGTCGTCGTTCAGTCCACCACACTGGCCATCCGGGCCGGCGGTCTGGATGGTGAGAGCACCGTCCTCCTGGCTCGGCCAGAAACATACCTCATCGGCGGCGAAATCACTGACGCGGCGTACTTTGGGCGTCTCACCGCTACCATCGAAAAGCTGGACCTGCCAGCGCTCCCCACTACGCTTGACCAGGGCCAGGCTACCACGGTACTCGGCGCGGAACTCACCCTGGACGGCCTCCCACTCCAATACCGCGCTACCGCCCTTGAACCCTTCCACATCAGAGAGCACGGTTTGCAGGGTGACAGGATCGTCTTGCCAGCGGAAGGCGTAGACCGCCCCGGTGGTACTCTCCGCCGCGGCAGGACGGACGTCACGCTGCCGGGGGGCCTGGCTGGGCGAGGCGCTGGCGGCTTCGTAGACGAAGCCCCAACCGGGAATATCGTCTTGCGACACCGCTCCTTCTCCAGGGGTGCCGCCGTCACAGGCGACGAGCCACACACTCAAACCCGTCACCCATAGGGTCTTGAGACAAGGTATCGTTTTCATGGGGTTTCTCCTCTGGTCCGAGGACGGCACACGGTTCCATCGGCAGGACCCATGGGGCCAAGCCACACGAAGTGGCTTTTCTGCCACTCCTCATATTACCCGAAGAGATCAAAGGTTTTGAGTTGGGGCAACCCACAGGTTGTCGATGAGACGGGCCTTCCCCAAGTGGGCGGCGGCCAGCACCGCCAACGGACGGCCTGGGCGGGGCGGGGTGAGGTCTTCGGCATCGAGGATGGCGAAGTAATCCACTGCCCGGAAACCGGCCTGCAACAGGGCCTGTGTGGCCTCCCGTTCCAGCTCGGGGTAATCACGACGACCGGCGCGCAAGGCCTCGGTGGTATGTTTCAAGGTGCGGTAGAGGACGGGGGCGCGGGCACGCTCTTCGGGGTCGAGGTATTGGTTGCGCGAGCTCATGGCCAGCCCGTCGGCCTCGCGCACCGTGGGCACCCCGTGGATGGTCACCGGGATGGCCAGATCGGCCACCATGCGGCGGATGATCAGCAGTTGCTGGTAGTCCTTCTCGCCGAACACCGCATGGGCCGGGCGCACCAGATTGAACAGCCGCGCCACCACGGTGGCCACGCCGTCGAAATGGCCGGGCCGGTGGGCGCCACAGAGGATCTCGCTGAGGCGGGGGACATGGATGCGGCTGATCTCCTCCAGAGGGCGGGGATACATCACCTCCACCGGTGGGGCGAACAACAGATCGACCCCGGCCTCGGCCAGCTTGGCGCGATCGGCCTCCAGGGTGCGGGGATAGCGTTGGTAGTCCTCGCCGGGGCCGAATTGCAGCGGATTGACGAAAATGCTCACCACCACCCGGGGCGCCAGCTCCCGGGCGCGGGCCACCAAGGCCAGATGACCGGCGTGGAGATTGCCCATGGTGGGCACGAAGGCAATGCCCCCCTCCCACCAAGGGGAGAGGGCCGCCTCCAGTTCCTCCACTTCGCGCACTTGGCGCAGGCTCATGCCAGGGTCTCCGGGGGACCGGGGAAGCGACGCGCCTTGACCTCGGCCACGTAGGCCGATATCGCCTCGGTGATGCTGCCGCGGCCGGCGAGGAAATCACGGCTGAAGCGAGGGCCGGGGGTGACGCCCAACAGGTCGTGGAGCACCAACACCTGGCCATCACATTCGGCCCCGGCACCGATGCCGATCACCGGCACCGTCAGCGCCTCGCTGAGGCGGGCCGCCAGGGCGGCGGGGACGCACTCCACCAACACCATGTCGGCCCCGGCCGCCTCCAGGGCCTGCGCCCGGCGAAGGATGGCCTCGGCGACCTCGGGCTCCCGCCCTTGCAACCGGTACCCCCCCAGCTTGTGCACCGTCTGCGGCAACAGGCCCAGGTGGGCACACACGGGGATGCCCTGCCCCGCCAGACGTTCCACCACCGCCTCGGCATCGGGGCCGGCCTCCAGCTTCACCATCTGCACCCCGCTCTGCTGCATCAAACGCCCGGCGCTGTCCACCGCCCGTTCCGGGGTGGCACAACTGAGGAAGGGGAGATCGGCCATCACCAGGGCCCGTCGACTGCCCGCCACCACACAACGGCTGTGATAGACCATGTCATCCACGGTCACTCCCAGGGTGGTCTCCCGCCCCTGGATCACCATGCCCAGGGAGTCGCCCACCAGCAGGATCTCCACCCCGGCGCGATCGAGGAGACGGGCGAAGGCGGCATCGTAGGCGGTGAGGGCGACGATGGGCTCCCCCCGTTCCTTGAGGGCGCGCAGATCGGTGAGAGTCAGGCGGCGCTCCATGGCTCAGTTCTCCGTGGGCAGGGGATTGAAATAATGGCGCCCGGGGCCGACCCGGCGCACCTCGTCCACCAGCAGGGCGAAAGCCTCGTCGTCGTTGACCAGATCCACCGCCTCGACGTTGACGATGAGCAAGGGGCTGCCTTGGTAATGAAAGAACAACTGAGTGTAAGCCTCGGCCACCCGGGCCAGATAGCCTTCCTCCATCTGTTGCTCGTAGGGGATGCCCCGGGCCTGGATACGGGCGCGCAACACCGCCACCGGCGCCTGGAGGTAGATCACCAGGTCGGGCGAAGGGGCCTGGGGGGCCAGGGCGGCATAGGCCTGTTGATAGAGATGAAATTCGTCGTCATCGAGGTTGAGACGGGCGAACAAGCGGTCCTTCTCCAACAGGAAATCGGCCACCGTGAACGGCTGGAACAGGTCGGCTTGGCGCAGCTCGGCCAACTGGCGGCTGCGCTGAAAGAGAAAATAGAGCTGGGTGGCCAGGGCGTGCTGCCGGGGCTGGCGATAAAAACGCTCCAGAAAGGGGTTTTCTTCGGCGCGCTCCAACAGCGCCTCGGCCCCGAAGGCCTCGCACAGGCGACGGGCCAGGGTGGTCTTGCCCACCCCGATGGGTCCCTCCACTGCGATGAATCGTTTGTCACCCAGGGGGGGATTCACCTCGATACCTCCACGCGCTGCAAGCCACGAACGGGGCAGCGGGCCAACAACGCCTCCAGCGGCCCCAGTCCTGGGATCTCCAGCTCGGGGGCCAGCTCGGCCAGGGGGTGGAGCACGAAGTCCCGCTGGGCGATCCCGGGATGGGGGACGGTGAGCCGGGGATGCTGGATGACCTCGGCGCCGTAGAGGAGCAGATCCAGATCCAAGGGACGGGGCGCCCAGCGGCGGCCGTCGCGCACCCGCCCCTGCTCGGCCTCGATGGCCTGAAGGGCATCCAGCAGCATCAGGGGAGAGAGATCAGTCTCCACGCGGGCCACGGCATTGAGGTAGTCGGGCTGATCCTCGGGGACGCCCGGGGCCTGCAAGGGCCGGCTGCGGTAGAAGCGGGAACGACCTTGGAGCCGGCTGCCGGGCAATCGTGCCAACTGCTCCAATGCCCGTTGCAATTGGGCCGCCGGGTCGCCGAGATTGCTCCCCAGGCCGATATAGACGATCTGCCCCATCACGCGCTCCGTGGCGGCTCGCCGGTGGGGGACTCGTTGTGCTTGCGCGACCGGCGGCGACGGCGGCGCCGACGACGCTCTCCCCCCCCTGTGGCACGCAACTCGGCCCGCATGGCCTCACGCGTCTCTTCGTCGCCGGCCTCGAAGTGGGTCCACCACTGGGCCAGCGCCTCGTCCACCTCACCGGCACGGGCGCGGATGAGGAAGAAGTCGTAGGCGGCGCGGAAACGAGGATGGGCCAGCAGGCGATTGAGCCGGCTGGGCTGACGCCGCATGAGGCGATCCTGGAGGATCCAGATGTCGCGCATGGGCAGGCTGATGCGCCGGGGGATGGCCACGTGGCGCACCGCCCTCTCCACCACCGCCTGGCCGGCATCCATCAGGGCCTGGACCGGACTGGTACCGGCGGCCTCGCGCTCGGCGGCCAGGCGACGCACCGGCTCCCACAACAAGGCGGCGAACAGGAAGATGGGGGTGACCGGCTTGTCTTCGCGCAGGCGCTGATCGGTGTTCTCCAACACCTGGGTGAGGAAGGTGAGCGGGAAGCCCTGCTCCTCATGGGCCAGCACCTCTTCGGTGGCCGGGAACAAATGGGCGAACAGGCCGTAGTGGCGCAGCAACTCGAAGCTGGCCACCCCATGGCCGGTGAGGAACAGCTTGAGGACTTCTTCATAGAGCCGCGCCGGCGGCACCGACTCCAGCAGGTGCCCCAGCGTGAACAAAGGGGCCTCGGTGCTCGGCTCGATGCGGAAACCCAGCTTGGCGGCGAAACGCACCGCCCGCAGCATGCGCACCGGATCCTCCCGGTAACGGGCCTCGGGATCACCGATGAGGCGCAACCGACCCGCCTCCAGATCATCCAGGCCGCCGGTGTAGTCGATGACGGAGAAATCGGCGATGTCGTAGTAGAGGGCATTGACGGTGAAATCCCGACGCCAGGCATCCTCCTCCAGGGTGCCGTAGACGTTGTCCCGCAGGATCATGCCGTTCTCCATCTCCAGCTCCCCTTCGCGCCCGGCCTGGGGGCGTCCGCGGAAGGTGGCCACCTCGATGATCTCGCCATGGAAATGAACGTGCACCAGACGGAAACGGCGGCCGATGAGGCGGGCATTGCGAAACAGGGCGCGCACCTCCTCGGGGCGGGCGTCGGTGGCGACATCGAAATCCTTGGGTTCGCGCCCCAGGAGCAGATCACGCACGCCACCGCCCACCAGGCAGGCGCGATAACCGGCCTTGTGCAGCCGATAGAGCACCTTGACCGCGTTCTGGCTGATGAGACTGCGGGAGATGTTGTGTTCCGCGCGGGGCACGATGCGCGGCTCGCGTCCGTTGTCGATGGCCGGGGCGTCCGTGGTCAAGGCAGGTTCTTTTCCGAAAAAATTTCGTTGTATAATTGTAACTTATTCTTCTGACCTCTTTGAGGTCGCTTTGCTCCCTTCGTCTAGAGGTCCAGGACGCCGCCCTCTCACGGCGGAAACAGGGGTTCGATTCCCCTAGGGAGCGCCATCTCCCCTGCGTACTATTCCAAACAACGCCCCAGCGCCGCTTCCACCCGTTCCAGCTCCTGAGCGATGGCCGCCACTTGAGCGGCGGGGTCGCTCACCTGCCCGGCACGGCAGGCCTCCACCAATTCGGCGCAGCAGCGGGTGAGTCCTTCGGCCCCCAGGTTGGCCGCCGCCCCTTTCAGGGTATGGGCGGGCCGCTCCAACACCTCGGGCGCCCCCCCCGCCTCCACCGCGCGCTGCAATTCCGCCAGCCGCTGCGGCGCATCGCGCAAAAAGGTCTCCACCAAGTCTCTGAAGTCGTCCCCCAGCAGTTCCTCCAACATCGCCAGGGTGGCAGGATCGATGGCGTCCTGATGCTCCATGTCGTTTCATCCTTACGTTGATCGGCGCCCGAAAACGAAGGGCGCGGTGGATGTGACATCGACCGCGCCCCAGGGGAACTTGATCTCCTCGTTCAGCCAGCCAGGGTTTGGCGCACGCGCTCCAGCTTCTCTTTCACCTGATGGCCGAGGGTCTTCACCTCCTCGCGCCCCACCAGCCCCAACACCGCTTCCGGGTCCATGAACAGCACGGTGACGCTGCCATCGTCTTCCTCCCGTACCACCACGTTGCAGGGCAGCAACAGGCCGATGTCCGGCTCGGCCTCGATGGCCTGATTGGCCAAGGGGGGATTGCAGGCGCCGAGGATGCGGTAAGGGCGCCGCTCCACCCCCAGTTTCTTTTTCAACGTGGCGGCGACGTCGATGTCGGTGAGCACGCCGAACCCCTCCTCGCCCAGGGCGGCGATGGTCTTCTCCACCACCTCGTCGAACCCTCCCGGGACCTTCACAGAAAATCCATAGGCAGACATGGCGCTCCTCCTTGGTGTATTAGCGAATGCTAAAACCTAGCACGCCCGTCAGGGGTTGACCAGCCGGACCTCAACAGGCCACCCAGGCACGACACAACACCTCGGCCTGCTCCAGAACCAGCTCAGTTGCCCGTTCCTGCTTGTCCGGCGGATAGCCAAACCGCCGCAGAATCCGCTTGACCATGACACGAATCTTGGCGCGGGCGTTTTCCCGCTGTGTCCAATCGACGGTGACGCTGCGTCGGACGGATTGCACCAACTCCTGGGCAATCTTCTTCAGGGTCTCGTCACCCATGCTCCCGTGGCGGAGGCAGCGTGAATTTTGTGCGAAATACTGTCCAGGATTTCGGGGGCTTTACACCTACGCCATGCAACTGGGGTCGGGCACCGTGGACCTCACCCCGGCCCTCACCTATCTGGGCGGCTCCTACCACTGGCGTTACGGGACCCAACTCCGCTACACCCGCCGCCTCGGGGAGAACGACGCGGGTTACACCCTGGGCGATGCCGCACGAGCGGCGGCCTGGATCCACCATCCCCTGGGCCGCTTCAACGTCTGGCTGAAGGGGCGTTATCTGCGTTGGGGGGACATCGAGGGCCGCGACCCCCAGATCCTCACCCAGATGACCATGGGGCCGAAGACCATGAAGACCAGCCCCACCGCCTACACCCGCAACTACGGCGGCAGCCGGGCCGATCTGACCCTGGCGGCGGATGTGGCGGTGGGCGGCCCTTTCACCCTGGGCGTGGAATTGAGTAAGCCGGTCTACCAAGATCTCAATGGCGATGCCCAAATGAAGACCGACTACAGCGCCCAGCTCTATCTGCAGATGATGTACTGAAACGAAAAAGGGCCGGGAACCCTGGCCCTCGATTCACGACTTGGTCACCCCCGGCCTCATTCCAATTCCAGATCCACGATCACATAGCGGCCACGGCGATCGGTCTCCACCTCGAAACGGATCTTGTCGCCCGGCTGGACCTCGGAGAGCATGGCCGGATCGGCCACATAGAAATCCATGGTCATCGCCGACATATTGAGCCCGGGGATAGGACCGTGGCTGATGGTGAGGATCCGCTTGACGGAGTCCACCGCCTTTACCTCGCCCACCGCCTGGGAACCGCCATTGGCCCAGACAGGCAAGGCCAGCATCAACAGCAACAACCCGCCCCCGACCAGCCGCCAGACATTGTCTTTCATCGTCGTCTTCCCTCCTCACGGATCGTTCTATCGTTGTTATGGCACCGGCCCGTTCCGGCTTCGTAACGATAGTTGAACGCAAGTTAAACAACGATTAAAGCTGTCACCTGTTCCAGGATCCGGCCTCCCACAGCACCAAGGTGACGTCATCTTGAGGGGGTTGGCCCTCCAAATGGTTGTCCAGATCGGCCAGGATCCGCTCCAGCGGCTGCGCTGCGGCGAACCAGCCTGATAACACATCGCTGCCGAAGGCTTCCCCAGCAGGTGAGCTGGCCTCGCTGATCCCATCGGTGGCAATGAGCAGGCGGGCCTCCGGTAGCAGAGGGAAGCGTTGGCAGTGATCGTCATAGCCCTCGGAGACCACCCCCAGGGGCAGGAACTCGGACTCGACGAGCCTGGGGGGCTCCGCCGGCACACCCCACCACACATCGGGCAGCCCTCGATTCCAGATCTGCACCTCCCCGGGGCCGATCATCACCAAGCAGGCCGCGCAAAAGAACTCGGTGGGCAGGTGCTGATAAAGACGTTGGTTCAGGGCCCGCAACAGGAGATCACCGGGACAGACCACCTCGCTGAGGTCATGGAACACGTCCCCAGCGATGAGGGTCCCCAAGGCCGCTGGCAGGCCGTGGCCGGTGAAGTCGGCCACCAGCAGATAGCCCACCTCCCTGGTACGACGATAGAACACCGCATCGCCACTGAAACGGCCGGCGGGTCGTTTCTTCCATTGCAGGCCTGGGAAATCCGGATCGTTGGCGGAGAGGGAGACGTTCATCACCCGCTCGGCCAGACGCAACTCTCGATCCATCTCGCGGCGGTAGCAAGCGAGCTGGCGGGCCATACCGGCACTGCGCTGAACGGCATGGATCTTGGCATCCAGCACCAGCGGCGGGCAGGGCTTGATCAGCAGATCATCGCCCCCGCACCGAATGGCCTCGTGGAGCAAAAAGGGGTCCTCATCGGCGGTGAGAAAGATCACCGGGACCCGAGGA
>JALSHN010000336.1 GCA_026982215.1 Gammaproteobacteria bacterium | reverse complement strand
AGGGGGGGCATGGTTTAATCTCGCTCCCGCGGGCCGTTAGCTCAGTTGGTAGAGCAGCTGACTCTTAATCAGCGGGTCCTAGGTTCGAGCCCTAGACGGCCCACCAGATACAGGCCGATGGAGTTCTTCTCCATCGGCCTTTTTGCGTTCATGTTCTAGGGGAGACGGGGGTCTTGGAGACGGAAGGCGCCGTTTTCTGGCCAGTAGAGGTGACTCGGCTGTTGGTACCAGTCACCGAGGACGATGCGGGTGGCGGGGCCGCTGGGGTGTTGGAGGCGGTGGATGGCGGGGCGGTGGGTGTGGCCGTGGATGAGGAGGTCCACGCCGTGGGCTTCCATGACCCGGGCGACTTCGGCGGCGTTGACGTCCATGATCTCTTCGGCCTTGGTCTGGTTGGCGGCGCGGCTGGTCTCGCGCAGCTCGGCCGCCAGCCGCAGGCGCTCGGGGATGGGAAGGGCAAGGATCTGGGCCTGCCAGTCGGGATTACGCACCATGGCACGGAAACGCTGGTATTCGTGGTCGTCGATGCACAGGCTGTCTCCGTGCATGAGCAGGGCAGGTCGGCCGTAGAGGTCGATGACGGTTTCTTCGGGCAGGAGTTGGGCGCCGAGGCGTTCGGCGTAGGCTTCTCCGAGGAGGAAGTCGCGGTTGCCGTGTTGGAAGTAGATGGCGCTGCCGGCGCGTTTCAGCCGTTGCAAGGCCTCTTCCAGCGGAGCGAGTTCGCTGGGAGCGGCGTCGTCGCCGATCCAGGCCTCGAACAGGTCACCGAGGATGTAGAGGCGTTCCACCGGGCCCGGGGGATGTCGCAACAGCTCCAGCAGCCGGGCGAGGGTGTCGGGCCGGGACGGGTCCAGGTGCATGTCGGAGATGAACAGGGCTCCCATGCCGGGGCGTTCACATGGCCGCGGGTTCGGGGGTGAGGATCTCGGCCTTTTCGATCACCACGGGGATGCGGGGGGCGTCTTTGGCGAAGGGGCCGGCGGGGCCGGTGGGGATGCGGCGGATCTTGTCCACCACGTCCATGCCTTCCACCACCCGGCCGAAGACGCAATAGCCCCAGCCGCGAGTGGTGGGGGCGCGGTAGTCGAGGAATTTGTTGTCCACCACGTTGATGAAGAATTGCGCGGTGGCGGAGTGGGGGTCGGCGGTCCGGGCCATGGCGATGGTGCCGCGCAGGTTGGAGAGGCCGTTGTCGGCTTCGTTGCGGATGGGGGCGCGGGTGCGTTTGCGGCGGTAGTCCTGGGTGTAGCCGCCGCCTTGGATCATGAAGTTGCTGATCACCCGGTGGAAGAGGGTGCCGTCGTAGAAGCCGTCGCGAACGTAGGCGAGGAAGTTCTCCACCGTTTTCGGGGCCTTGTCGGGGTAGAGCTCCAGGGTGATGTCGCCCTGGTTGGTGTGCAGAATCACTCGGGGGTGGTCTTGGGCGGCGAGGCCGGGGGTGGCGAAAACGAAGGACAGGCAGAGGGCGATCAGCAGTCGATACATGATTCTCTCGCTGGATGCTGGGTAGGTTTCCGCGGGGAAATATACCGCAGTGCCCATTTTCCGACCACGGTCACCGGTGGTTTGCTCCCTGGGGTTCAGGGTGACGCTTGAGTGGTCAGTAGCGTTTCCAGGTCGTCGCGTTCCAGCCGGGGCGGTGGGGGCGAGCGGAAGGTCGGGGAACTCG